>JBDTDY010000042.1:0-6804 GCA_039922835.1 Ornithinibacter sp. | reverse complement strand
GCTCGAGCACGGCGTCAGCATGCCGGTGTGGGACGCCCTGCGCCGTGGCGAGGCGCCTGACCTGCAGACCCTGGCCCAGAAGGCCTCTGCGGGGGCGGTGTCCTTCCGCCTCCCCACCGGCAAGGACGCCACCGCCGCAAAGCGTGCTGCCCGCGTCGCCGTGGCCCGCGGCATCCGCACCGTGGACCGTCAGCGCGCAGCCCGTGATCGCCTCATCGCGCGCCACGGCGACGCGCCACGCACCCCCTGGATCTACCTCATCGTCGCCACCGGCGACATCCGAGAGGACATCCCGCAGGCCCAGCAGGCTGCCAGGGAGGGCGCCGACGTCATCGCCGTCATCCGCTCCACCGGCCAGAGCCTGCTCGACTTCGTTCCGGAGGGCCCAACCTACGAGGGGTATGCCGGCACCTACGCGACGCAGGAGAACTTCCGCCTCATGCGCGCCGCCCTCGACGAGTCGAGCAAGGAGCTCGGGCGCTACGTGCGGCTCACCAACTACGCGAGCGGGTTGTGCATGCCGGAGATCGCTGCGCTCGCCGGGCTGGAGCGGCTCGACATGATGCTCAACGACTCGATGTACGGCATCCTCTTCCGCGACATCAACCCGATCCGCACCTTCGTGGACCAGCGTTTCAGCCGCCAGGTGCACGCCCGCGCGGGCATCATCATCAACACCGGCGAGGACAACTACCTCACGACCGCGGATGCCGTGGACGCTGCTCACACGGTCACCGTGAGCCAGCTCCTCAACGAGTACTTCGCCAAGGAGGCCGGGCTGGAGGACTGGCAGCTGGGTCTGGGCCACGCCTTCGAGATCGACCCGGCCGTGCCGCAGAGCTTCCGCTTAGAGCTCGCTCACGCGCTGCTCGCGCGCCAGCTCTTCCCCAAGGCACCGCTGAAGTGGATGCCGCCGACGAAGCACATGACCGGCGACGTGTTCCGTGGCTACCTCCTGGACGGGTTCTTCAACCTCGTCGGGGCGATGACCGGGCAGAGCATCCTGCTCGTCGGCATGATGACCGAGGCGGTGGTCACCCCCTGGCTCTCCGACCGTGACCTCGCCCTGCAGAACGTCCGCTACGTCATGGATGCCGCGGGCGGGCTCACCGAGGACTTCCACCCGCCGCGGGACGGCTTCATCCAGACCAGGGCGCGCCAGGTGCTCTCCGAGGCGGTCGACCTGCTCGACGCGATCGTCTCCGATGCCGATTCCGCCGGCGACCCTCCGCTGCTCTCCGCGATCGCCGACGGGACCTTCGGGTCGATGAAGCGGCCCCCTACGAAGGGCAAGGGGCTGGACGGCGTGGTGCTCAAGGCCGACGACTACGACAACCCTGCCTCCACCATGCTCGAGGAAGGAGCTACCCGATGACGCGGCTCAAGGACGCCCAGGACGCCCGACGCCGGCGGGAGCACCCGGTGTCGGGAGATCCGAGCCTGCTGCAGGAGCACCCGATCGTGCGGCCCTACGGAGACACCACCGGTGACGGCATGGTCCAGGTCTCCTTCACCCTCCCGCTCCCGCACGACAAGCGCGCCGAGGGTGCCGCCCTCCAGCTCGCCGCCAAGATGGGCATGGAGCCGGCGCTGCTCGTGCACGCCAGGGCGATGGGCCCGAACTTCACGTTCTTCGTCGTCTACGGCTCGGTCACCCACCTCGTCGACGTGCGCGAGGTGAAGGTCATCGAGCGCGAGTTCCCGCTGCTGACCTCCAAGGAGGTCAACGCCACGATCAAGAAGAAGCTCCGCCGCAAGCTCGTCGTGGTCGGTGCCTGCATCGGCACCGACGCCCACACCGTGGGCATCGACGCGATCCTCAACATCAAGGGGTTCGCCGGGGAGAAGGGGCTGGAGTACTACCGCGAGCTCACCGTGGTCAACCTCGGTGCCCAGGTGCTCGTCCCCGAGCTCGTCAACACCGCGCGCGAGGTGCGCGCCGACGCCGTGCTCGTCTCCCAGGTCGTCACCCAGCGTGACGCCCACATCCACAACACCTCCGCCATGTCCGCGGCCTTCCGCGAGGCCTTCCCGGCCGCCCAGGTGCCCCACCTCGTCGTCGGGGGCCCCCGGTTCGAGGAGGGCAGCGCCCCGGCGCTGGGCGTGGACCGCATCTTCGGGCGCGGAACCACCCCGGGGGAGGTCGCCTCCTACCTCGTCCACGCACTGGTGGAGTCACGCACCCATCCCGACCCGAGAGGATCCCAACGATGACCACAGCCGAGGTCGGCCTGCGCGTCACCCACCGCCGCTACGTCCCCTACAGCCACGCGCACTACGCGGGGAACCTCGTCGACGGGGCCTACAGCCTCGCGGCGTTCGGTGACGTCGCCACCGAGATGTGCATCCGCACCGACGGCGACGAGGGGCTCTTCGCGTCCTACAGCGACGTGCAGTTCCTCGGGGCGGTGCGCGCTGGTGACGTCATCGAGATCACGGCGACCCTGGTGCGGGTGGGCAGTCGCTCGCGGGAGATGGACTTCGAGGTCCGAGTCATCGGTCGTGGCACACCCGAACGGGGGGAGTCCGCGGCCGAGGTCCTGACCCCCGCGCTCCTGGCCACCACCGCCCGAGGGGTCGTGGTCGTTCCTCCAGCCGGGTGACCTACCGTTGGCGCGTGCCCACGCCCCTCCGGTCCGCGCTCCGACCGGGAGCCGCCCTCCTCTCGGGCCTGTGCCTGTGGTTGGCCTTCCCCGATCACGACCTGTGGTGGCTCGCACCCCTGGGCGTCGCCCTGCTGGGGGCTGCCACCCTGACCGCCGGCTGGTGGGGCGGGTTCCGGGCCGGATTCATCGGCGGGCTCGCGTTCTTCGTCCCGGTCCTGTCCTGGTCGGGGGTCTACGTGGGTGCGCTGCCATGGTTCGCGCTGGCAGCCCTGCAGGCCCTGTACGTCGCGCTGATGGGCGGGGTGGTCGGGTATGCCGGGTCACGCCTCGTGCGCGCCGGACACCGCTGGGCAGCGCTGGCGATGGTCCCCCTGGCCTGGGTCGTGCAGGAACTGGCCCGGAGCACCACTCCGTGGGGCGGCTTCCCATGGGCGCGGATCGCCTTCAGCCAGGCCGACAGCCCGTTGGCGCACCTCGCTCGGTGGCTGGGCGCCCCGGGAGTCACCCTCGCCGTCGCCGTCGTCGGCACCGGGCTGCTCGCCGCGGCACACGGCATCCGGGAGCGCCGCGCGAGCGTGCTGGGGGCCGGCCTGATCCTCGCCCTGGTTCCGTGGGGGAGCGCGTTGATCGTGCTGCCCATGGACGGTCGGAGCGAGGCCGTCGGCTTCGTGCAGGGCAACGTGCCCCAGGCCGGGCTGGAGTTCAACGCCCAACGCCGAGCCGTGCTCGACAAGCACGTCGCCGGGACCCTCGCCCTCGCCGCCCGTGCCCCCGATGACCTGACCCTGGTGGTGTGGCCCGAGAACGCCTCGGACATCGACCCGCTGCGCAACCTCGACGCGATGGCCCAGATCGAACGGGCGCGCCGCGCCGTGGGAGTGCCGTTGCTCGTCGGTGCGGTGCTCAATGAACCGGCGGGTGCGGCATCCAACGTCTCGCTGTTCTACACCGGGGGCTCCGAGCCGCCGCAGCGCTACACCAAGCTGCACCCGGTGCCCTTCGCCGAGTACATCCCCTACCGCTCGTTCTTCCGACTGTTCACACCGATGGCGGACCTCGCCGGCAACTTCGTGGCAGGCACCACGATCGGTCGGTTCACCGTGCCGGCACCCGGTGGTGACTACACGATCCTGCCGACCATCTGCTTCGAGGTCGCCTATGACGGCCTGATGCGCGACAGTGTCCGCTCCGCGGGCGGAGCGGACAGCCTGCTCGTCGTGCAGACCAACAACGCCACGTTCGGCTACACGGCCGAGTCCGAGCAGCAGTTCGCCATCTCCAGGCTCCGCGCCATCGAGCACGGACGATCCGTCGTGCACGTGTCCACCGTGGGCGTCTCCGGATTCGTCGCGCCCGACGGCACGGTGACCGGGAAGACCGGCCTCTTCACCGCCGAGCAGAGAATCGCCCGGCCGGTGCTCCGCCACGAGAGCACGCTCTCGGACCGCTTGGGCCCGTGGCCGGAGTGGCTCGCGTCGGGACTCCTCGCCGCCCTGCTGGTCGGGAGCGTGCTGCGCGGGCGGGGCGTTAGGGTTCAGGCACCCGGAACACCGAGCGAGAAGGACGACAGCGTTGACTGAGAGCGCCAGGCCGCCGCTGCGACGCGTTGCCGTGCTCGTGCCGACCTACAACGAGCGGGAGACACTTCCGGTCACCGTCGCCGGCATCCGAGCCGTCGCACCCGAGGCCGACGTGGTCGTGCTGGACGACTCCTCCCCGGACGGCACGGGTGCTGTGGCCGATGCCCTCGCCGCCGGGGACGAGCAGGTGCACGTGCTGCACCGGGGGCAGAAGGAAGGCCTCGGCGCCGCCTACCTCGACGGATTCGTGTGGGCCCTGGAGCGGGGTTATGACGCCCTGGTCGAGATGGACGCCGACGGCTCGCACCGCCCGCAGGACCTGCCCCGGTTGCTGGCGGCGGCTGCCGATGCCGATGCGGTGATCGGGTCGCGGTGGGTGCGCGGCGGGTCGGTCGTCAACTGGCCGTTGCACCGCAAGGCGCTCTCGCTCGGCGGGAACGCCTACGTCAAGATGCTGCTGGGGATGCCAATCAACGATGCCACCGCGGGCTTTCGCGTGTACCGCGCGGACGCCCTGCGCACGATGGGTCTGGATGACGTCGCCTCCCAGGGGTACTGCTTCCAGACCGACCTCACCTGGCGTGCGGTGCGAGCCGGGCTGACGGTCGTGGAGGTTCCCATCACGTTCGTCGAGCGAGAGATCGGCTACTCCAAGATGAGCCGCGCGATCATGACCGAGTCGCTGAGCCGGATCACGGGGTGGGGCGTGAGCCACCGCATGGCCCAGGCCAGGTCGCTGCTGCCCGGTGCGGGCGAGCCGAGGTGGCACGAGCTGTGAGCAGGCCCGGCACCACCCCGTATGCCGCGTCGGGACGCCGGCGCCCCCACGTGCTGCGCTGGGTGTTCCTCGCGGTTCTCGTCGTGCCGATCATCGAGGTGGCGGTGATCATCGCCGTCGGCCAGGTCATCGGGGGATGGCCCACCGTCGCGCTGCTGCTCGCCGAGTCGGCGCTCGGCGCCTGGATCGTGCGACGCGAGGGCGGCCGTACGTGGGCCCACCTGCGCGATGCCCTCCGAGAGGGCGCCATGCCGAGCCGGCAGCTCGCTGACGCGGCGCTGGTCCTCATCGGGGGGTGCCTGTTGCTCACCCCGGGGTTCGTCACGGACGCAGCCGGGTTCTTCTTCATCCTTCCCCTCACCCGACCGGTCACCAGGTCGTGGCTCGAGGCCGTCGTCGCGCGTCGTCTGCTCGGGCCGTTGGGGGAGTGGCCTGGCAGCCGGGGCGGCGGCACCGGCAGCGGAGCCCAGGGTGGAACCCCCGCCCCCGGACCCGACGTCGTCCCGGGCGAGGTGGTGGACCGGGATCTCCCCGAACAGCGAGATGCCGGGTGACCCATGGGTCACCCGGCATCTGCGCTCTGGTTCAGGCGGACTTGCGCTTGCGGGGCTTCTCACCGCGGGAGGCCCGCAGCAGGGTCAGGCGCTCCTCGAGGAGCTCCTCGAGCTCTGGGATCGAGCGACGCTCGAGCAGCATGTCCCAGTGGGTTCGCACGTGCTTGACGGGCTTGCTCTCGGGCACCGGCCCGTCGCCCTGGAGCTTGGCGTCCAGGCCGCAACGGCACTCCCACGTGCCTGGCACATCGGCCTCCACGGAGAAGGGAAGCTCGATGAGGTGTCCGCTGGGACACAGGTAACGAGTGATGTTGCGCTCCGAGGGGACGACGTTCGTGTCGGTCTCCATGCTCAGTGCACCGAGTCGGCTGCCTCGCAGGCTGCGTTCTGCCATGGGTGAAACTCCCAAGTCTGTGGTGTCCCGGCCGGGGTCCTCGCGGTCGGGTCGATGCTGGGACAACGTGCACAAGGAGTTCGTTGTTCCGTCCCCCTACGGACGCCTTCTGAGAGAAAGTGTGATCCACATCACCACGAGCTCGGATCGGGGTGAGCACGTGGGCTCAATTCGGCGGGTTCCTGTTCCCAAGGATAGGTCCTCTCAGTAACCTCACGTCCGTGACGACCACACCGCAGGCCACCGACGCTGCCCGGCCCACCGCCCTGGACAGTGCCGCGCCCACCTCGAAACGTCGAATTCTGGCCTGGGGAATGTGGGACTGGGGGTCCCAGCCCTTCAATACGGTCATCACGACCTTCGTCTTCGCGGTCTACATCACGAGCAAGAGCTTCGGCAACACCAACTACACCTCCACGGCGCTGGCGATCTCGACGGCCATCGCAGGGCTGTTCGTCGCGCTTCTCGCGCCGGTGCTGGGGCAGAACTCCGACAGGTCGGGCCGCACGGTGCGCAACCTGCGCCGCCAGACCTGGCTCCTCGCGGGCTTGTCGGCCTCGCTGTTCTTCGTGCGCCCGGAACCAGCCTTCCTGTGGCTCGGTCTGGTCCTGCTCGCGGTGGGGTCGGTGGTCTCCGAGATCGCCGGCGTCAACTACAACGCCACGATCGAGCAGGTCGCCGGGCCGCGAACGGTGGGCCGGGTCTCCGGGTTCGGCTGGGGAATGGGTTACCTGGGCGGCATCCTGGTGCTGCTCCTCATCTACTTCCTCTTCATCCAGCCCGACGTCGGGCTCTTCGGGATCACGGGGAAGGACAGCCTCGACATCCGCGTGTCGATGCTGGTGTGCGGGGTGTGGACGTTGCTGTTCACGATCCCGGCATTCCTCGTCCT
>JBDTDY010000041.1:0-5780 GCA_039922835.1 Ornithinibacter sp. | reverse complement strand
GTCTCGTGGTGATCTCCCACGACGTGGAGCTCCTCGGCGACGTCGTCAACAAGGTCTTCCACCTCGATGCCAACCGGGGCGAGCTCGACCAGTACAACCTGGGCTGGAAGGCCTACCTCCAACAGCGTGAGACCGACGAGCGCCGCCGCAAGCGGGAGCGGGCCAATGCCGAGAAGAAGGCCTCGGTGCTGATGGCCCAGGCCGACAAGATGCGCGCGAAGGCCACCAAGACCGTCGCCGCGCAGAACATGGCCCGTCGCGCCGAGCGGCTCCTCTCCGGGCTCGAGGCCGAGCGGGTGCACGACAAGGTCGCCAAGCTGCGCTTCCCCAAGCCGTCCTCGTGTGGCAAGACCCCGCTGCGCGCTTCGGGGCTGTCGCGCTCCTACGGGTCACAGGAGGTGTTCACCGACGTCGACCTGGCCATCGACCGCGGGTCGCGCGTGGTGGTGCTGGGGCTCAACGGTGCCGGCAAGACGACGTTGCTCCGGATGCTGGCCGGTGTCGACACCCCCGACACCGGGCAGGTCGAGCCGGGCCACGGGTTGAAGATCGGCTACTACGCCCAGGAGCACGAGAACCTCGACGTCGACCGCAGCGTGCTCGCCAACATGAAGTCCGCCGCGCCCGACCTCGGTGAGACCGACGTACGCAAGGTGCTCGGCTCCTTCCTCTTCTCCGGTGACGACGTCGAGAAGCCTGCCGGGGTGCTCTCCGGCGGAGAGAAGACCCGCCTGAGCCTGGCGCTGCTCGTGGTCTCCTCGGCCAACGTGCTGCTGCTGGACGAGCCCACCAACAACCTCGACCCGGTCTCGCGCGAGGAGATCCTCGGTGCGCTGAAGACCTATGAGGGCGCCGTCGTGCTCGTGAGCCACGACGAGGGGGCCGTCGACGCGCTCGAGCCCGAGCGCATCCTCCTGCTGCCTGACGGTGTCGAGGACCTCTACGGCAGCGACTACCGAGACCTCGTCACACTCGCCTGACCCTCACGACAGGCCCCCCGGTGCTCAGCCGGGGATCACCGGGAGTCGGGTGAGGGCGTCCGCCACCGACTGCTGCAGCTCGGTGTCCTCCCAGGTGTGGTCGACCAGGTCCCCTCGGAGGTAGGCGTCGTATGCCGGGAGGTCGAGGTGGCCGTGACCGCACAGGGCAGTGAGGATCACCTTCTCCTCGCCGGTCTCGATGCACGCGATCGCCTCGTCGATCGCCGCGGCGAGTGCGTGGGTGGGCTCGGGAGCGGGCACGATGCCCTCGGTGCGGGCGAAGAGCACACCCGCCGCGAAGCAGTCCTTCTGGGTCTTCGCGATCGCCTCGATGTGACCCTCCTCGTAGAGGTGGCTGATGAGGGGACTCATGCCGTGGTAGCGCAGGCCACCGGCGTGGATCGGGTCGGGGATGAAGTCGTGGCCGAGCGTGTGCATCTTCATCATCGGCGTGAGGCCGGCGACGTCCCCGAAGTCGTAGGCGTAGGTGCCCTGGGTCAACGACGGGCAGGATGCCGGTTCCACCGCTCGGATCACCGGGCCCGACCCGGTGGCGAAGGTCTCGCGCAGGAACGGGAAGGTGAGGCCGCCGAAGTTGGAGCCACCCCCCGTGCAGCCGACGATCAGGTCGACGGTCTCGCCGATCTTCGCGAGCTGGAGCAACGTCTCCTCACCGATGATGGTCTGGTGCAGCAGCACGTGGTTGAGCACCGACCCGAGGGCGTAGTTCGCGGTGGGGTCCTGGGCAGCGACCTCCACGGCCTCGCTGATCGCGAGGCCCAGCGAGCCGGGGGAGTCCGGGTGCGTCGCGAGGATGGCTCGACCCGCCTCGGTGAGGTCCGACGGGCTCGGGTGCACGGTGCCCCCGAAGGTCTCCATCATCATCTTGCGGTAGGGCTTCGCGTCATAGCTCGCGCGCACCTGCCAGATCTCGCACTCGAGCCCGAACTGGGCGCACGCGAAGGCCAGGGACGTGCCCCACTGACCCGCACCGGTCTCGCTCGTGAGTCTCCGCACACCAGCCTTGGCGTTGTAGTACGCCTGCGGCACAGCAGTGTTGGGCTTGTGCGAGCCTGCCGGGGAGACGCCTTCATACTTGTAGTAGATCCGCGCCGGCGTGCCCAGCGCCTTCTCCAACCGGTGCGCACGGAAGAGCGGCGAGGGCCGCCAGAGGCGGTAGACGTCCTGCACCTCCTGCGGGATGTCGATGTACTGCTCGCTCGACACCTCCTGGGCGATGAGGTCCATCGGGAAGATCGCGGCCAGGTCCTCCGGCCCGATCGGCGCCCCGGTTCCCGGGTGGAGCGGCGGCGGGGGAGGGGTGGGCAGGTCGTGGAGGATGTTGTACCAGCGGGTCGGCATCTCGTCCTCGTCGAGCAGGACCTTGTGACGCAGCGGAGCGGACACGGCATACCTTCCCTCGGGGGTTCCGCCAGTGGTGGCGGAGTCGCCATCCTGCGGGAGCCGCGCGGCCGCCACAAGGGGGCGACCACGACTCGAAGGAACAAGGGGTCGGTGCCCGGTGGTTGACCCACAGAATCGTCGATGACAGGGAGAACCAGTTGAGCACGCAGGGATGGCAGGCGATGCACAGCCTGTCCAAGGACGCGAGTGTTGCGAATCGTCGCCTCGCACCGGGCACGACCCGGCGGGTGGTGGGGTATGCCGCTCCGTTCCGCAAGCAGATCGCGGTCTTCCTCGGCCTCGTGATGGTCGATGCCGTGCTGATCGTCGCGACACCCCTGCTGCTGAAGTCGCTGATCGACGACGGCATCGTCCCCAAGGACTCCGGCGTCGTGGTGCGGATCTCCCTCCTCGTGGCGGGTCTCGCCCTGGTCGGTGGGGCGCTGACCCTGGTCCAACGCTGGTTCTCCGCCCGTATCGGTGAGGGGCTGATCTACGACCTGCGCACCGAGGTGTTCGGGCACGTGCTGCGCCAACCCATCGCGTTCTTCACCCGCGCGCAGACGGGGGCCCTGGTCACGCGGCTGGGAAGCGACGTCATCGGCGCCCAGCAGGCCTTCACCTCCGTGCTGAGCAGTGTCGTGAGCAACGCCGTGTCCCTGGTCCTGATCGTCGTGGCGATGGCCACCCTCTCCTGGCAGCTGACCCTCGCGGCGCTCGCGCTGGTGCCGTTCTTCCTCCTCCCGGCCCGGTTCATGGGGCAGCGGCTCGCCGGCCTGGCGCACGAGCAGATGAACCAGAACGCCGACCTCGGAGCCCGCATGTCCGAGCGCTTCAACGTCGCAGGCGCGCTGCTCGTGAAGATCTTCGGCAGCCCTGCGACCGAGGACGAGGAGTATGCGTCGCGCGCTGCTAACGTGCGCGACACCGGCGTGCGCATTGCCGTGAACCGATCGGTCTTCTTCGTCGCCCTGACCACCGTGGCGGCGCTGGCGACCGCCATGGTCTACGGCTTCGGTGGCGTCATGGCCGTCAACGAATCCCTCACCATCGGGACCCTCCTGGCTCTCACCGCCTTGCTGGGCCGCCTCTACGGCCCGCTGACGGCGATCTCCAACGTGCGAGTCGACGTGATGACCGCGCTCGTCTCCTTCGAGCGCGTCTTCGAGGTGCTCGACCTCAAGCCACTCGTCGCGGAGCGCGAAGGCGCCGTGCCGCTCCCGGGCGGTCCGGTGCGTGTCGACCTCGAGGAGGTCTCCTTCGCCTATCCCAGCGCCGACGAGGTGTCGCTGGCCTCCCTGGAGGCGACGGCGTCGGGAGATCGACGCGGCAGCGGACCAGTGCTGCACGACGTCTCGTTCTCGATCGAGCCGGGTCAGCTCGTGGCCCTGGTCGGGCCGAGCGGTGCCGGGAAGACGACCCTCACCGCGTTGGTGTCACGCCTCTACGACCCGGCATCCGGCGCGGTGCGGGTCAACGGCACCGACCTGCGCGACGCCACGCTGGAGTCCGTGCACGACACCATCGGCGTCGTCACCCAGGAGGCGCACCTGTTCCACGACACGATCCGTGCCAACCTCGCCTACGCGGCGCCTACTGCGACCGAGGCGCAGATGTTCGAGGCACTGCGCGCCGCCCAGGTGCTGCCGCTCGTGGAGTCCCTGCCCTCCGGCCTGGACACCGTCGTCGGTGACCGCGGTCACCGGCTCTCGGGAGGGGAGAAGCAGCGGCTCGCCATCGCCAGGCTCCTCCTGAAGGGCCCCGGCCTGCTGGTGCTCGACGAGGCCACCGCCCACCTCGACAGCGAGTCCGAGCAAGCCCTGCAGCGAGCGCTCGACATCGCCCTCGCGGACCGCACTGCGCTCGTCATCGCCCACCGTCTCTCGACGGTGCGGCACGCCGACCTGATCCTCGTCGTGGACGACGGGCGGATCGTCGAGCGTGGCACCCACGGTGAGCTCGTCGCGCGAGGCGGCCTCTATGCCGACCTGTACCGCACCCAGTTCGCCGAGCAGGTCGCCGACCTCAGCGTCTGAGGAAGTGGCTCGGTCCGGCGGTCACCGACGAGGGGTCAGCCGTCCTCCTCGTCCCAGATCCGGGTCTTCTTCACCTTGGGCGGATACCGTTCCGGGTTCTCTGCGCGGAGCTCGCGGCGGATCCCGAACCAGATGAGGAAGAAGCCCACGGCCATCGTCAGCCACCACTGGCAGGCGTAGGCGAGGTGTGGTCCCAGGCTGCGGTCCGGAGACCCGAGCGGGGTGGGGCGCGGCGGGGTGCTCCCGTCGGGAAGGACCTCGGTGTCGAGCAGCACGTAGGCGGGCAGCACGGTGCGCGAGAGCTCCCCGGCGGCGGCGACGAGGTTCAGGCTGGCCAGCTCTCCGCCGGCACCGACCGTGCCGCGAGCCCGCTCGCCGGGGCGCAGCCACCCGATCACGCTCACCTCACCCGTCGGGGCGGGCCTCACCACGGGGAGGACGGCGGCACCGGCGTCCGAGCGGGCCACCCAGCCCCGGTCCACGACCACCGAGGGGCCGCCACCGGAGGGGTCGAGCGCCCACAGAGCCTCGTAGCCGGCATCCCCGTCCAGGGTGCGGTTGCGCACCAGGACCGGTCCCGACCCGTAGGTGCCGCTGACGCTCACCCGGGTCCACTCGTCGTCGGGGTTCAGGCCGGCGGGAGTGAGCACCGACCCGAGGGGGACAGGAGCAGTCAGGTAGTGCGCATCCAGTCGCTCGTTGCGCTGGGACTTCGCCTCGTGGCGGTGGTACTGCCACCAACCGAGGTGATAGCACCCGATGGCGAAGAGCACGGCGAGGGCCACGGCACCCAGCCAACGAGGTGTTACGAGCCGCCTGAGCACGTCGTCACGCTACCCGTCGTAGTCTGGTGTCCTATGGCCGACCTCCCCACCCCACGACTGCTCGACCGCTTCGGACGGATCGGGCGGGACCTGCGCGTCTCCGTGACCGACCGATGCAACCTGCGCTGCACCTACTGCATGCCCGCCGAGGGCCTGGACTGGCTGGCGAAGCCAGAGATGCTCACCGATGACGAGCTGGTCCGTCTGGTGCGGATCATGGTCGGCCTGGGGGTGACCAACGTGCGCCTCACCGGCGGTGAGCCGCTGCTGCGCCGCAGCCTGGTCTCGGTGGTGACCGGGATCGCGGCACTGGAGCCGCGCCCGCGCATCGCGATGACGAGCAACGGCATCGGCCTGGACCGGCTGGCGGCGCCGCTGGCCGCTGCGGGCCTGGACCGGGTCAACGTCAGCCTCGACACGATCGACCCCGAGCTCTTCTCCAAGCTCACCCGACGCGATCGCTTCAAGGACGTCGAGGCGGGCCTGAAGGCAGCGGCGGATGCCGGGCTCACTCCGGTCAAGGTCAATGCCGTTGC
>JBDTDY010000040.1:0-3678 GCA_039922835.1 Ornithinibacter sp. | reverse complement strand
TCAGACCTTGGCGCTGCGCACGAGCGAGTCGCGAGCCCAACCGGCTGGTCCCGCTCCACCCCGGTCGTTCGCTCCCTTGCGCGAGGGCCCGAGCAGCATTCCCACAGTGACGGACTCGCCGGTGGAGGGCCGCCCGGCATGGCTCTGGCCGCTGCAGCCGCGCCCTCCGCTGCTCCGTGAGTTCGCGGCCCCACCCAGCCCGTACGGCCCGGGCCACCGCGGCCTCGACATGGTGTCCCGTGTCGGCGCCACCGTGCTGGCCGTGGCAGCCGGCGAGGTGACCCACGCGGGGACGGTCGCCGGGAGGGGCACGGTGACCGTGGCCCATCCCGGCGGACTCTCCAGCACGTACGAGCCTGTGGTGGCGATTGTCCGGAAGGGCGATGTCGTCGGGGCCGGAGACGTGCTCGGACTGCAGGAGTCCGGTGCTGGGGTTGCCGGCCACTGCGGTGTGGTCGGCTGCCTCCATCTGGGTGCCAGGCGTGGGGCTGCCTATCTGGACCCGTTACCTCTCCTGCTCGGCGGCCGGGTCGTGCTGCTGCCCCTGTCCGGGCTTCCCGACCGAGGCAGCCTGGGGCGCCCCTGACTTCGTCTCGCGCCAGCGTTGGTTCTACGTCCGGCAGAGCTCCCCACTGTGGGTCAACCTGCCGGACGTTCTGCGGGAGGGTGGTACCTGCGGAGTCACGCGCGGGGGTGCGCGATGGCGTACGAACGCTTGAGCCGGTCGACCGAGACGTGGGTGTAGATCTGCGTGGTGGCCAAGGAGGCGTGCCCGAGGAGCTCTTGGACCATCCGGAGGTCGGCGCCTCCCTCCAGCATGTGGGTCGCGGCGCTGTGCCGCAGACCGTGGGGGCCCAGGTCAGGGGCGTCGGGCACGTGGCGGAGCAGCTCGTGGACGGCGCTGCGGATCTGACGCTGGTCGGCCCGAGCGCCACGTCTCCCGAGCAACAGGGCTGCGCCACTGACGTCGCGGACCAGGCGCGGACGCCCTCGCTCGAGCCAGTCGACCACGGCCCGGCCGGCCGGGGCACCGAAGGGGACGCGCCGCTCCTTGTCGCCCTTGCCGAGCACCCGGAGCACCCCGATGTCGAGATCGACGTCGTCGACGTCGAGCCCGACGAGCTCCCCCACCCGGATCCCGCTGGCGTACAGCAGCTCCAGTGCGGCCCGATTCCTCAGGTGAATGGGGTCGTCATCATCGGCAGCGATCGTCGCAACGTCAAGAAGCGCGGCTGCGGAGCGTTGGGCGAGCACCGGCGGGAGGGTGCGGTGCCGTCGCGGAGCAGAAAGCCGGAGCGAGGGATCGGAGTCGATCCGACCGGTGCGCTCGAGCCAGCGGAAGAAGGTGCGCAAGGATGCCGCCGCGCGAGCGATGGTCGACCTCGCTGCACCGCGGCGGGAGACCACCCCGAGCCAGACCCGCAGGTCCGCGAGCACGACCTCGCCCAGCCCTGCGTCGTCGTGCACGCCGAGGTGCGCGAGGAACGCGCCGACGTCCCGGACATAGGCGCGCACCGTGTGGGGCGACCTGCCACGCTCAGCGCGCAGGTGTCGCTCAAAGGCGATCAACGCGTCGGGGGTCACATCGCTCACCGCACCACCGTCGCACCTGCACGTCCGTGAATCAACGACCCCCGGACCCGCGTGGTGGCGCAGGCGCCTTCCGCCAGCCACCGTCGACGCGGACCGCGAGGTCCTCGGCTTCGAGCGAGGCGAGCACACCGAGCACGCGCGCCACCGAGAGTCCCGCCGAGATGGCCAGACGATCGGTGGCCGCGCCGCCCCTCACCGGGAGGGCCGACCAGAGCCCATAGGCCGTCGGGTCGAGATCGTCACCGGGCGAGCGCGTCGCGTCCTCACGCGGCGCCAGCAGGTCCTCGCCGATGCGCCCGGCCAGGTCGGCGACCTCGGCGGCGTCCGTGACGAGCACGGCGTCGGTCTCTCGGAGCAGAGCGTGGCACCCGGCCGACGTCATGCTCGTGACCGGCCCGGGCACGGCTCCCACCGGGCGCAGCAGGGTGCGCGCCTCTCGTGCGGTGGAGAGTGAGCCCGAGCGCAGGCTGGCCTCGACCACCACGGTCGAGCATCCGAGCGCAGCGATGATCCGGTTGCGTGCGAGGAACCGTGAGCGGTAGGGCGCGCAGCCGGGTGGCACCTCGCTCACGACCGCGCCGGTACGGGCGATGTCCCGCAGGAGCCCGGCGTGGGCGCTGGGGTAGGGGCGGTCCACCCCGCTCGCCAGAACCGCCACCGTGAAGCCATCCACCGCGAGGGCGCCGCGGTGCCCCGCGGCGTCTATCCCGTAGGCCGCCCCGCTCACCACCGTGAAGCGGCGCCCGGCGAGTCCTTCGGCGATGTCTGCCGCCACCGTCAGCCCGTAGTCGCTCGCGGCCCGGGCACCGACGAGCGAGACGCTGCGCCGGACCAGGTCCGCGAGGTCACCGGCGGAGTCGACGTAGAGGCAGAACGGCGGGTCGCAGAGGTCGTTGACGCCATCGGGCCACTCCTCGTCACCGGGGATGAGCACCCGGATGCGGCGCTGTTCCACGACCCGTGCCAGCTGGTCGACGTCGAGGTCGTCCAGGCGGGGGCCGAGGTCGGAGCGGAGCGAGGTGCGGCCCCGCAGGGCCGCGAGCGCGTCGACGGCGCCGTGCGTGGCCACCGAGGTGAGTGCCGGGAGGCTGCGCGGTTCCGCGAGGGCGCTCCACGCGACCCGCGCCCACCGCTCTTGACGTTCGAGCGCGCTGACGCGCCCCCCGCCGCTCATGCCGCGACCCGCTCTCCGCGGCGCAGGCTCAGTGCCAGCCCGACCTCGTCCCGGCCGGGCACCTCGCGGCCCTCGAGGTCGGCAGCGGACCACGCCACGCGAAGCACCCTGTCGTAGCCCCGGAGGGTCAGCCGGCCCCGGTCCAGGGACCGGTCGAGGTCACTCGTGGTGGTGGGTGGGAGCCGGAACGGGGGCCGGCGCAGCACGTGTCCGGGCACGACGCCGTTGGTGCCCCACCCTCCCGCTGCCCAGCGCAGGCCCTGCGCCTCCCGGGCGGCCCTGACCCGGGCCGCGACCGCCGCGCTGGGTTCCCCGCCCTGCTCCCCGAACGCCGACCTGGCCACCGGCGGGACGTGCACCTGGAGGTCCACCCGGTCCAGCAGCGGCCCGGACAGCCTCCCGGCATACGACCTGATCTCCATGGGCCGGCAGGTGCACTCCAGGCCCTTGCCGTAGGAGCGCCCGCACGGGCACGGGTTCGCGGCGAGGACGAGCAGGAAGCGCGCCGGATAGCGCACGATCTGCCGTGCCCGGGCGATGACGACCTCCCCCGACTCCAGCGGCTGGCGCAGCGTCTGCAGCACGGAGGCCTTGAACTCCGGCGCCTCGTCGAGGAAGAGCACACCCCGATGGGCCCTGGAGATCGCGCCGGGGAGGGCCACACCGGAGCCACCCCCGACGACCGACGCCACGGACGCGCTGTGGTGCGGCGCCACGAACGGCGGGGTCGGGTCGAGCACTGCGCGCTCCCCGACCTGCCCGGTGAGCGAGCGGATCGCGTGCGTCTCGAGTGCCTCCTCACGGGTGAGCGCTGGCAACACGGTGACGAGACGCTCGGCAAGCATCGTCTTCCCGACGCCCGGCGGCCCGCTGAGGAAGAGGTGGTGGCCCCCCGTCGCCGCCAGCTCGAT
>JBDTDY010000039.1:0-3383 GCA_039922835.1 Ornithinibacter sp. | reverse complement strand
GAAGGCCGGCTTCCTCTCCCGTGACGCCCGCGTCCCCGAGCGCAAGAAGGCCGGTCTGAAGAAGGCCCGCAAGGCGCCCCAGTACAGCAAGCGCTGACCTGCGCTCCACGGCATACCGCGGTATGCCGTGCCCGCCCGGAGGCGGCACCCTCACCGGTGCCGCCTCCGCGCGTTCGGCGGTAGGTTCGACCTCGGTTCCCCCTGTGAAAGGCCCTGCACATGACTCGACTCTTCGGCACCGATGGCGTGCGCGGCTTGGCCAACGGCCCCGTCATCACCGCTGAGCTGGCCCTCGCGGTTTCCGTTGCGGCGGCACGCGTCCTGGGTGACGCCGGCGTCACGCCGGGGCACCGACCCAAGGCAGTCGTCGGACGCGACCCGCGGGCCTCCGGGGAGTTCCTCTCGGCAGCCGTCATCGCGGGACTCGCCTCGGCAGGTGTCGACGTCTACGACGTGGGTGTCCTGCCCACCCCGGCCGTCGCCTACCTCACCGCCGACACCGGGGCCGACTTCGGCGTCATGCTCTCGGCCTCGCACAATGCGATGCCCGACAACGGCATCAAGTTCTTCGCCCGCGGCGGGCACAAGCTTCCCGATGAGGTCGAGGACCGCATCGAAGCGGCCATGGACCACTCCTGGCCCCGACCCACCGGCGCCGACGTGGGGCGCATCGTCACCATGCAGGACGGCCACACCCGCTACATCTCGCACCTCCTGCGAGTGCTCCCCAACCGCCTCGACGGTCTGAAGGTCGTCATCGACGGGGCCCACGGCGCCGCCAGCCTGGTCTCGCCGGAAGTCTTCCGCCTCGCTGGTGCCGAGGTGGTCGAGATCGGCACGGCGCCCGACGGGCTCAACATCAACGACGGCTACGGCTCGACCCACCTGGAACCGCTGAGGTCCGCGGTCCTCGCCTCGGGGGCCCACCTGGGCATCGCCCACGACGGGGACGCCGACCGCTGCCTCGCGGTCGACTCCACGGGCACCGAGGTCGACGGTGACCAGATCATGGGCATCCTCGCGGTGGCCCTGAAGGAGCGCGGGTCCCTCGCGCAGGACACCCTCGTCGCGACCGTCATGAGCAACCTCGGCCTGCTCCAGGCCATGCAGCGCGAAGGCATCGCCGTCGTGCAGACCGGGGTGGGGGATCGCTACGTGCTCGAGCAGATGCGTGCCGGCGGCCACTCGCTCGGGGGCGAGCAGTCCGGTCACGTGATCTTCCTCGAGCACGGCACCACCGGCGACGGTGTGCTCACCGGGCTGATGCTCGCGGCCCGGGTGGCGCAGACCGGTCGCAGCTTGGCCGACCTCGGCACCGTGATGTCCCGCCTGCCGCAGGTTCTCATCAACGTCAAGGGTGTCGACACCTCGCAGGTGCACACCAACGAGTCCGTGCTGGAGGCGGTGGCTGAGGCCAGCGCGGCGCTGGACGGCAGCGGTCGGGTGCTGCTGCGCAAGTCCGGCACAGAGCCGCTCGTGCGGGTCATGGTCGAGGCGGCCACCGAGAGCGAGGCCCGCTCGACGGCGGACCGCCTGGCCGCGGTGGTCCAGGAGCACCTCTCCCTCTGAGCGCCGCCCCTCACCCCACCAGGCTCAACTCACCCCCCCTGGCTCAACTCACCCCCAACAAACACTCGACTTATTGCCCTCCAGCCACGCGCGGGGTTCACTCGCGGGCCCTCGCGCGTGGCTGGGGCGCAATACGTCAGGTGGTTTCGCCCGGCTCAGCCGCGACCGGCGAGGTGCCGGTGACATTCGGTGGGCCGGTCAGCTTCGCCTGCCCCGTGCCGTCTCGGGCTCATGGCGCTTGGCGTAGGCCGTGTCCTCGGCTCCGGCGTCGACGTGTGTCGGGTCGAGCACGCGTTGGAGGAACACTCTGGTTCGTTCCTCGGTCGGCGTGCCGATGACCTGCGCGGGGGATCCCTCCTCGACGATGCTGCCGCCGTCCATGAAGATCACTCGGTCGGCCACGTCCCGCGCGAATGCCATCTCGTGGGTGACGACGAACATGGTCATGCCTTCGTCCGCGAGGCGGCGCATGACCGACAGCACGTCGCCGACCAGCTCGGGGTCCAGAGCCGACGTCGGCTCGTCGAAGAGCATCAGCGTCGGGTCCATCGACAGGGCTCTGGCGATCGCGACGCGCTGCTGCTGCCCGCCCGAGAGCTGCGCTGGGAAGGCGCCGTCCTTGTCCGCCAGGCCGACCCGCTCGAGGTTCTTGCGGGCCGTCGCCTCGGCCTCACTCTTGGAGCGCTTGAGGACAGTGGTCTGGGCGACGGTGCAGTTCTCCAGGGCACTGAGGTGCGGGAAGAGGTTGAACTGCTGGAAGACCATGCCCATCTTGCGTCGGATGGCGTCGATGTCGCAGTCGGGGTCATTGACCTCCTCTCCATCGACCATGATGGAGCCGCTCGTGGGCTGCTCCAGGAGGTTGATGCAGCGTAGGAAGGTCGACTTGCCGGAGCCTGAGGGGCCGATGACACAGACCACCTCGCCCTCATGAATCGTGGCGTCGATCCCCTGCAGGACGTGGTTGTCTCCGAAGGACTTGTGCAGGTCGGTGACGACGACGACGGGGGCGGCTGATGCCGCAGAGGTGCTGGCCATGGCTCAGCGCTCCTTCTTCTGACGGGCTTCCATGCGACGTACGAGGATGGAGAGCGGAAGTGTGATGAGGAGGTAGCAGAAGCCGGCGACGATGAGGGGCGTGAGGTTGGCATACTGGCTCGCGAGGTCCTTGCCGTACTTCGTCAGCTCGTAACCGGTCGCGGAGAGACCGAGGACGTAGACGAGCGAGGAGTCCTTGACTAGGAGGATGACCTCGTTGGTCAGCGGCGGGGTGATGATGCGAAAGGCCTGGGGCAGGACGATCTTGCGGGTGGCGGCGCCGGCTGGCATACCCAGCGAGCGCGCCGCCTCGACCTGACCGGGCGGGACGGCCTGGATGCCGGCGCGGATGGTCTCGGCCATGTAGGCCGAACCGACGAGCCCGAGGGCCACCCAGACCGTGCCGTAGGGGTCGTACGGGATGACCAGCCCGTCGAACGCCAACGGCAACAGGGCGAAGGCGATGAAGACCACGATCGCCGGCAGCCCTCGGAAGAACTCGATCCAGGCGCTGGCAATCCAGCGGTACGGACCGACGGACGACAGTCGCATCAGCGCCAGAAGCGTCCCGAGCACCAGCCCGATGACAAACGCACCGGCGGTGTAGATCAACGTGTTCTTGAAGGCGTTGGGCAGGCCCTCCGTGAAGGTCAACTTGATCAGGTCGGGGCGGAAGAAGACGCTCTGGATCTTGCCCCAGTCCGCGAAGAGGACGACGGCGAAGACGACCGCGGCGAGGATCGCGTACTGCACCCACCGGATCCGTTGCGCGCGAC
>JBDTDY010000038.1:0-2762 GCA_039922835.1 Ornithinibacter sp. | reverse complement strand
CTGCCCCCCGATCCGTCCTGCGCCGCATCGCCGGTGCAGCCGCGGCATCCGCACTGGCCGTGGGCGGCCTGTTCCTCGCGGCGGCCCCGGCGAGCGCGGCCGCGTGCTCGGGCACCTCGGGGGTCACGGTCGTCGTCGACACCGGGAGCAGCATCTCGACCAGGTGCGCTCCCGGTGACCCGTCATCCGGCCTCGCCGCCCTCGCGGCAGCCGGCTTCTCGGTCACCCAGGTGTCGACCCAGCCAGGCTTCGTCTGCAGGATCAACGGGTTCCCGTCCTCGGACCCCTGCGTGCGCACCCCACCGGCCACGGCCTACTGGGCCTACTGGCACGCCAAGCGCGGCGGGTCATGGACCTACAGCACCCAGGGGGCGGGGTCCTACGACCCGGCCCCGGGCTCGGTGCAGGGCTGGCGCTTCGGCTCGGGCCAGCAACCGCGCATCGCCCCACCGGCTCCGACGCAGACGACCGCGCCCAAGCCCACAGTTGCTCCGAAGCCGACCGTGAAGCCCAAGCCCACTGTCGCACCCAAGCCGACCGTGAAGCCCAAGCCGCCGGTGGCCCCCAAGGTGACCGTGCAGCCCAAGCCCACGACCGGGTCGACGGGCAGCACCACACCGGGGAAGACTGCGGCGCCCAAGCCCTCCGGCTCGAGCACCCCCAAGGGCTCGCCCAGCACGTCGGCCTCGGCGACGCCGAGCGCGTCCGCGAGCGCCTCGGCGCCAGCCACCTCCCCGGACGAGTCGCCCACGCCCGAGGAGTCCGCCACTGCGCTCGCCGCGGCGCCGACCAGCGCCGACTCGGGCGGGGGCGGTGCCAGCACGCTGCTCATCGGCGGGGCGCTCGTCGCCCTCGTCGCCGGGGGCGCCGGATTCGCGGCGTGGAAACGACGCGTGTGAGTCGATGATGGAGCGATGAGCCCCTCCCTCCCACGCGCGGTGCACCCCGGTGCGTGGTGGGGGTGGGCGATCGCCATGGCGGTCGCCGTCAGCATGACGACCAACCCGTTCCTGCTGGGGCTGGCCCTCGCGGTCACCGCGCTCGTGGTGGCATCCCGGCGCGGATCCTCCCCCTGGGCGCGAGCCTTCCGGCTCTACCTGTACCTCGGGCTGGCGATCATCATCATGCGCCTGGTCCTGCACGTCGTCGTGGGGCTGAAGTTCGGCACCATCGTCGTGCTCCCCCTGCCGCAGGCCACGCTTCCCTCGTGGGCGGCCGGCATCCAGATCGGCGGCACCGTCTACCTCGAGGGGCTGCTCGGAGCAGTCGTCCAGGGCCTGCGCCTCGCGGTGATGATCGCGTGCATCGGTGCGGCGAACGCGCTCGCCAACCCCAAGCGGCTGCTGCGCGCGCTGCCGGCTGCGCTGCACGAGATCGGCTCCGCCGTCGTGGTGTCGGTCTCTGTTGCGCCCCAGCTCGCGGAGAGCGTGCAGCGGGTGCGGCGGGCCCGATTGCTCCGCGGGGACACCAGCCGCGGCATTCGCGCCGTTCCGGCGATCGCCCTTCCCGTGCTCGAGGACACCCTCGACCGCTCGCTCCTGCTGGCCGCCGCGATGGACTCGCGCGGCTACGGACGGGTTACGGCTGCACCGCGCGTCCAGCGCCTCGTCACCGCCACGGTCACCTTCGCCGGGCTGCTCGCCTGCGCGGTGGGCATCTACTGGGTCCTCGACGCCTCCACCCCCGCTCTCCTCGGCACACCGTTGCTCGCGGCCGGGCTCGCCCTCTCCGCCGCCGGGTTGTGGCTCGGCGGCCGGCACGTGCCCCGCTCGACCTACCGACCCGACCCGTGGCGCGGCGCCGAGTGGCTCACCGTGGCGTGCGGGGTCTGTGCCGCAGCAGCCCTCGTCATCACCGCACGCACCTCACCTGATGCCCTGACGATCCCGCTCGCCCC
This sequence comes from Ornithinibacter sp., assembly GCA_039922835.1. Lineage (GTDB taxonomy): Bacteria > Actinomycetota > Actinomycetes > Actinomycetales > Dermatophilaceae > Fodinibacter. Next base: position 865 of record JBDTDY010000038.1, on the reverse strand, counting down.
CCTCGCGGTGCCCGCACTTCCGCTGGTCGCGGTGGCCGGCCTGCTCCTCGCCGCGCTCCCGGCCTACCTCACCCCCGAACCGCCACGACCGGCATCCCGCGTGCCGGTCCGTGGCGCCCGGCATCCGGAGGTGAGCAGCCATGGCTGAGCGCGCCATCACCCTCCAGCAGGTCTCCGTCATGCTGCCGGGGGCCGACCGTCCGGTGCTGCGCGAGGTCGACCTCACTGTCGAGGAGGGCGAGCTGGCGCTCGTCGTCGGCCGCACCGGGTCGGGCAAGTCGACCCTGCTCGGGGCCATGTGCGGGCGGGTGCCGCACTTCACCGGCGGGACCCTGCGCGGACGAGTGGTCGTGCACGGCCGCGACACCCGCGAGCACCGACCCCGCGACCTGGCCGACCTCGTCGGGGTGGTGGGGCAGGACCCGCTCGCCGGCTTCGTCACCGACACCGTCGAGGAGGAGCTCGCCTACGGGATGGAGCAGCTCGGGCTGCCCACGTCGACGATGCGAAAGCGCGTGGAGGAGACCCTGGACCTGCTCGGCATCGCCGAGCTGCGCGGCGCAGCGCTGCGAGAGCTCTCCGGCGGCCAGCAGCAGCGCGTCGCCATCGGCTCGGTGCTCACGGCCCACCCCAGGGTGATCCTGCTCGACGAGCCGACCTCCGCGCTGGACCCCACCGGGGCCGAGGAGGTGCTCGCCACCATCACCCGGCTCGTCCACGACCTGGCGGTCACCGTGGTGGTCGCGGAGCACCGGGTCGAGCGGGTGCTGCACTACGCCGACAGCGTCATCCACGTCTCTCCCGACGGCCGGGTGCGCTCCGGGATGCCGTCTGCCGTCATGGTCGACAGCGACGTCACCTCCCC
>JBDTDY010000037.1:0-10620 GCA_039922835.1 Ornithinibacter sp. | reverse complement strand
CCGGATGACTCCCCGTGCCCCTTCCCTGAGCCCCGATGAGCGCCGCGCCTCGCTCGTCGAGGTCACGATCCCGCTCCTGCGCGACTACGGGGCGGCCCTGACCACTCGGCAGGTCGCCGAGGCCGCGGGGATCGCGGAGGGCACCGTGTTCCGCGCGTTCGGAAGCAAGGACGAGCTCGTGCACGCCTGTGCCGCCTCGGTCTTCGACACGACCGATGCCATCAGTAGGCTCCGGTCGATCCGCCTCGACCAGCCGCTGGAGCACCGACTGGTCGAGGCCGTCACCGTGATGCAGGCCCACGTGGGTCGAGTCATCGACCTGATGTCCTCGATCCGCGCCGCCGGCGCGGCCCCCAGCCACGGTGACCGCCCACACCGCTTCCGCGGAGCGGACCCCGAGGTGGCTGTGGCGTTCGCAGACCTCATCGGCAACGATTGCGAGAGCCTTCGACTGCCGGTCGAGGAGGTGGTCGAGGTCCTCGCCCACCTCACACTCTCCAGCGTGCACCCGTTCTTCCCCGGCCGGGGTCTCACCCCCGACCGGATCGTCTCCGTCGTCCTCGACGGCACGCGGAAGGTGCACTGATGCTGTATCGCCTCGTCCGAACCCACCTGCGTCCGTATGCCGGTCTGCTGGCGGTGCTGCTCGCCCTCCAGCTCGCGGGGACCCTGGCCTCGCTCTACCTCCCGAGCCTCAACGGCCGGATCATCGACGAGGGGGTCGCGGTCGGTGACACCGGCTTCATCGTCAGGGCCGGCGCCGCGATGCTCGCCGTGTCCCTCGTGCAGATCGTCGCCACCATCTCGGCGACACGGATCGGCGCGCTGTCGGCGGCGTCGATGGGCCGTGACGTGCGCGCCGCGGTCTTCCACCGGGTCGGTGACTTCTCGGCCCAGGAGCTGTCCCGCTTCGGCGCTCCGACCCTGATCTCGCGCAGCACCAACGACGTCACCCAGGTGCAGCAGGTCGTCTACATGTTCCTCGCGATCATGGTCTCGGCGCCGATCATGATGGTCGGCGGGATCTTCATGGCGCTGCGCGAGGACGTCGGCCTGTCCTGGCTGGTCGCGATCGCCGTCCCCGCGCTCGCCATCGCGGTGGGTCTCGTGATCGCCCGGATGATCCCGCACTTCCAGGCCATGCAGAAGGCCGTCGACTCGGTGAACCGCATTCTGCGGGAGCAGATCACCGGCATCCGTGTGGTGCGGGCCTTCGTTCGTGAGGACGTCGAGCGGGAGCGCTTCGCGGAGGCGAACCGCACCTACACGGGAACGGCGCTGGCCGTGGGCCGGTTGATGGCCCTGGCCTTTCCCATCGTCATGGTGATCTTCAACGCGTCCACCGTGGCGGTGCTCTGGTTCGGTGCCCACCGCGTCGAGGGCGGCCAGATGCAGATCGGGTCGCTCACGGCGTTCATGGCCTACCTCATCCAGATCCTCATGTCGGTGATGATGGCGACCTTCATGTCGATGATGATCCCGCGGGCGTCGGTCTCCGCAGGGCGCATCCAGGAGGTGCTCGACACGGACTCCTCGGTGCTGCCCCCGATCGTGCCGGTGCCCATCCCCGGCGGCCGCACGTCCATCGAGCTGCGCGGGGTGACCTTCGCCTACCCCGGTGCCGAGGTGCCGGTGCTGCGCGAGGTGTCGATGCTCGCCGAGCCGGGCACGACCACCGCCATCGTCGGGTCCACCGGCGCCGGCAAGACCACCTTGGTGGGGCTGATCCCCAGGTTGCACGACGTCACCTCCGGTCAGGTGCTGCTCGGCGGGGTCGACATCCGCGACGCCGCCCTCCAGGACCTGTGGTCACGGTTCGGTCTGGTGCCGCAGAAGCCATACCTGTTCACCGGCACCGTGGCCTCGAACCTGCGGTTCGGTGACGAGGACGCCACCGACGAGCAGCTCTGGGACGCGCTGCGCGTCGCGCAGGCCGAGGACTTCGTGCGGGCGATGCCGGGGGGGCTTGAGGCGCCGATCGCCCAAGGTGGCACGAACGTCTCGGGTGGCCAGCGTCAGCGGCTCGCGATCGCCCGGGCGCTCGTGCGCCGCGCCGACGTCTACCTCTTCGACGACGCGTTCTCGGCGCTCGACGTCGCCACCGACGCGCGACTCCGTGCGGCGCTGCGGCCGGTGACCCGCGACGCCGTCGTGATCGTCGTCGCCCAGCGCATCTCCAGCATCGTCGGTGCCGACCGCATCGTCGTCCTCGACGACGGCGCGGTCGTGGGCACGGGCACCCACGAGGAGCTCCTCGGGAGCTGTTCCACCTACCGCGAGATCGTCCAGAGCCAGCAGGCGATCGAGGAGGCGGCATGAGCGAGCAGCTGAAGACCGCTGAGGAGAAGGCCGCAGAGAGCCGCCGCGGCCCCGGTGCCGTGCGACGGGGCGGTCCGCCGCACGCCCAGATCGGGATGCCGGCCGAGAAGTCGCAGAACTTCGGACCGTCCGCCCGCCGCGTGCTCGGTCTGCTTCGACCCGAGCGCCTCCTCGTGTGGGGAGTCCTCGCCCTGGGCGTGGGCAGCGTCCTGCTCAACGCCGTCGGACCCAAGATCCTCGGGGGTGCGACCGACCTGATCTTCGCCGGGGTCTTCGGCCAGAAGATCCCAGCCGGCGCCACCCAGGCACAGGCCGTGGAGGGCCTTCGCGCGCAGGGACAGAACCGGATCGCCGACATGCTCTCGGCGATGGACCACGTCGTTCCCGGTCAGGGCATCGACTTCGGCGCCCTGGGCCGGGTGCTCCTCATCGCCTTGTCGATCTACGTCGTCGCCGCTGTGCTCCAGCTCCTCCAGGGCCTCGTGCTCACCGGTGTCGTCAACCGCACGATCTTCCGTCTGCGCCGCGACGTGGAGGAGAAGCTCACCCGACTGCCGCTTCCCTACTTCGACGGTCAGCCGCGCGGTGAGCTGCTGAGCCGGGTCACCAACGACATCGACAACGTCGCCCAGAGCCTCCAGCAGACCCTGAGCCAGCTGCTCACCTCGTTGCTGACGGTCGTCGCGATGGTGGCGATGATGATCTACATCTCGCCGATGCTGGCGATCATCGCGCTCGTGACGATCCCCGTGACGATGCTCGTCACGGCGGCCATCGGCAAGCGGTCGCAGAAGCACTTCGTCCAGCAGTGGAAGAGCACCGGCGAGGTCAACGCGGTCGTGGAGGAGACCTTCACCGGGCACGAGCTCGTCAAGGTCTTCGGTCGTCAGGAGGAGAAGGACCGGGAGTTCGCCGTGCGCAACGACGCGCTCCAGCACGCGACCTTCCGGGCGCAGTTCATCAGCGGCATCATCATGCCGACGATGATGTTCATCGGGAACCTCAACTACGTCGTGATCGCGGTCATCGGTGGCATCCGCGTGGCGACCGGTTCGATGAGCCTGGGTGACGTCCAGGCGTTCATCCAGTACTCCCGGCAGTTCACCCAGCCACTCACCCAGGTGGCGTCGATGGCAAACCTCGTGCAGAGCGGAGTGGCCTCTGCCGAGAGGGTTTTCGAGGTGCTCGACGAGCCCGAGCAGGAACCGGACACCGACCGGCCGGTGCGGATCGAGGACCCCAGGGGACAGGTGGCCTTCGAGGGGGTCTCGTTCTCCTACCGCACGGACGTCCCGCTCATCGAGGACCTCGACCTCGTGGTCGAACCGGGGCAGACCGTCGCGATCGTCGGGCCGACCGGCGCCGGAAAGACCACGCTGGTCAACCTGATCCTTCGCTTCTACGAGCTGGATGCCGGTCGGATCACCCTCGACGGTGTCGACATCACCCACCTGACCCGCCACGACCTGCGATCGCGGATCGGGATGGTCCTGCAGGACACGTGGCTGTTCGGTGGCACGATCCGCGACAACATCGCCTACGGGCGGCCCGGGGCCACCGAGGAGGAGATCCACGCCGCGGCGGAGGCGACCTATGTCGACCGCTTCGTCCACTCCCTGCCCGATGGCTACGACACCGTCCTGAACGCGGAGGCCGACAACATCAGCTCTGGTGAGCGCCAACTCATCACCATCGCCCGTGCCTTCATCGCAGCCCCCTCGCTGCTGATCCTCGACGAGGCGACCTCCTCGGTCGACACCCGCACCGAGCTCCTCGTCCAGCACGCGATGTCAGCGCTCCGCTCCGACCGCACGAGCTTCGTCATCGCCCACCGGCTGTCGACGATCCGCGACGCCGACCTCATCCTCGTCATGGAGGACGGCCACATCGTCGAGAGCGGTTCGCACGCCGGGCTCCTCGAGTCGGGTGGGCCGTTCGCGCGCCTGTATGCCGCCCAGTTCGCTGGAGCGGTGTCCGAGGAGGACGGCGTGTCCGCAGGCCCACCGAGCGCAGCGGAAGAGATTGGTCAACTCAGCAGGTGATCCCCGCGGCCGTCCGCTAGCGTGCCGGGTGGGCACCAATGCCGGTGCCCGCCCCTCGACGTGGAGTGGTGGTGGTCGCAGTGGTCGGACTCGTGGAGTCGGTGGCACACGGCATCCCGGCGGGGGTGAGGGCCGAGACGCTGATCGACGCCAGCCCGGTCGACTACCTGATCCTCCTCGTCTACTTCGCCTTCGTCATGGGCATCGGTCTGCTGGCCCGACGGCAGGTCTCCAGCTCCCTGGACTTCTTCCTCTCGGGGCGCTCACTCCCCGCGTGGGTGACCGGGCTGGCCTTCATCTCGGCCAACCTCGGGGCCGTCGAGATCATGGGCATGTCGGCCAACGGCGCGCAGTTCGGCATTTCCACCGTGCACTACTTCTGGGTCGGGGCGATCCCGGCGATGCTCTTCCTCGGTGTCGTGATGATGCCGTTCTACTACGGCTCGAAGGTGCGCTCGGTCCCGGAGTTCATGTTGCGGCGGTTCGACAAGCGCGCACACCTGGTCAACGCCATCTCCTTCGCGGTCGCCCAGCTGCTCATCGCCGGCGTCAACCTCTACCTCCTCGGCGCCATCGTGCACGCGCTGCTCGGCTGGCCGCTGTGGGTGGCGCTCATCGTGGCTGCCGTCATCGTGCTCTCCTACATCACCCTGGGTGGGCTCTCGGCCGCGATCTACAACGAGGTGCTGCAGTTCTTCGTCATCGTGGCCTCGCTCCTGCCGCTCGTCGTCATCGGCCTGAACCGGGTGGGTGGGGTGAGCGGGCTGAAGGAGAAGATCACCGAGGCAGCGGCCGCGGCGCCGGCATCGGCTGGGGTGCCGAGCGCCGAGCAGCAGCTGAACTCGTGGCCCGGCACCGCGCTGACCGGGTTCGACAGCCCGTTCTGGTCGGTGGTGGGCATCGTCTTCGGCCTCGGCTTCGTGTTGTCCTTCGGCTACTGGACGACGAACTTCGTCGAGGTGCAGCGAGCACTGGCCTCGGACTCCATCTCCTCCGCGCGCAAGACGCCCATCATCGGTGCCTTCCCCAAGATGTTCATCCCGTTCCTCACCATCGTCCCGGGCATGATCGCCGCCGTCCTCGTCCCTGAGATCATCGAGCTGAAGAACGGCGGGAGCCCACCGGGAGGTGCCTCGGGGGAGGGGGTCGCCTACAACGACTCGCTGCTCTACCTCATGCGTGACGTGCTCCCCAACGGCCTCCTCGGCCTTGCCCTCACCGGCCTGCTCGCCGCCTTCATGGCCGGCATGGCCGCAAACATCTCGGCCTTCAACACGGTCTTCAGCTATGACCTGTGGGAGAACTACATCCGCAAGGACCGCACCGACGACTACTACCTGCGGATCGGCCGGCTCGCCACCGTGGGAGCGACGTTCGTCGCGATCTTCACGGCCATCATCGCCAGCTCGTTCTCGAACATCATGAACTACCTCCAGACCCTGTTCGGCTTCTTCAACGCGCCGCTGTTCGCCACGTTCATCCTCGGGATGTTCTGGAAGCGCATGACGCCTGCGGCGGGGTGGAGCGGTCTGGTCGCGGGAACGCTCTCGGCCGTGGCCGTGGCGGGTCTGAGCGAGGACGCCTTCGGTTCCGCGAGCATCGGGGTCATCCCGCTCTCCGGACAGGGCGCTGCCTTCGTCGCCGCGTCCACCGCGTTCGTCGTCGACATCCTCGTCTCGGTGGTCGTCACCTACCGCACCGATCCCAAGCCCGTCGAGGAGCTGGTCGGGCTCGTCTACTCCGAGACCCCCAAGGAATCACGCACCGACCCCAACGAGGCGTCCTACCCCTGGTACCGGCGCACGGTGCCGCTGGCCGGTCTGGCGCTCGGCATGGTCATCGTCCTCAACATCCTCATCTGAGCAGGAGTCGTCATGGCAGAGAAGCACACTGCGGGAGCCTTCGACATCCGCAACATCATCGGCCTGCTCCTCACGATCTACGGCGTGATCCTCACCCTCATGGGCCTGTTCGCCGACCCGGCGGAGGCCAAGACCGGGGGCATCAACGCCAACCTGTATGCCGGTCTGGGCCTCCTGGTCGTCGGGCTGGGCTTCATGGCGTGGGCGAAGCTGCGCCCGGTCGTGGTGCCGGAGGACGTGCCACCCGTGGAGGACGACCCGACGCGTCCGGCACCGAAGCGGAAGAAGCGCGAGAGCCACTGAGGTGACATCACAGTCGTCCGGCACCGTCCGGGGTGGCGCAGTCCGTGGTGAGATGACGACGGTCGCCGGCATCCCGGCATACCGAGCCGTGCCCGAAGGTGAGGGCCCGTGGCCGGGGATGGTGTTGGTGCACGAGATCTTCGGGCTCGACGACACGATGAGGAGGAACGCGGACCGGGTCGCCGCGATGGGATACCTCGTGGTGGCGCCGGACCTGTTCTCGCGGGGAAGGCGGTTCTCCTGCCTCAAGGCCACGTTCACCGCGCTCCGGCGTGGTGGTGGCCGCGCCTTCGACGACCTCGATGCCAGCCGCGCAGAGCTGCTCGCCGACCCCCGGTGCAGTGGGGCGGTGGGGGTCATCGGGTTCTGCATGGGTGGTGCGTTCGCGCTCGTGCTCGCAGGTCAGGGGGGCTGGGGCGCTGCGTCGACCAACTACGGGATGCTCCCGAGCGACCCCTCGGCCCTCGACGGGGCCTGCCCGGTGATCGCCACCTATGGAGCTCGAGACCACACCCTTCCCGGCGCAGCAGCGAAGGTCGAACGGGCTCTTCAGGCGAGGGGGATCCCGCACGACGTCAAGGAGTACCCGAAGGCAGGGCACGCCTTTCTCAACGACGTGAACAACGCGCCGTGGTACCTCGCGCCGATCACCCGGCTGGTGATGCACGGCGGGCCCGAGCCGGTGTCCGCCGCCGACGCCTGGGCGCGCATCGAGGCCTTCCTGGCGGAGCACCTCACCCCCTGACCCCTGCGACGAACCTCTGCTAGCAGAACCTGGTGCTCGAACCACACGGTGCACCCTGTGGTCCCGGAACGAACCTCTGCTAGGTGGTGTTACGAAAGTGGCTGGTGGGGTTATCGGCGTGTCGTGATGGTGAGATGAGGCTCCCGGAGTAACGCAGGTGGTGTCAACGCATCTCCGCACTCCGGGAGGCCTCGATGCCCACGATAGACGCCGCTACTCGCCATGACGTGACCAACGCCCAGTGGGCCCTGCTGGAGCCGCTGCTGCCGCCACCCTCACGTCGAGGACGCCCACGGCGGTGGCCGCTGCGGGCCCTGCTGGACGGGGTCCGGCACCGCACTCGCACCGGGTGCCCGTGGCGTGACGTCCCGGACCGGTACGGGCCGTGGTGGCGGGTGTACGCCCTGTTCTGCTGCTGGCAGGTGTGTGGGGTGTGGGCACGGATCGAGTCCACGCTGGTCCAGGTGGCCGATGCGACCGGGAAGGTCGACTGGCAGGTCTCGGTCGACTCCACCATTGCCCGAGCCCACGTCCACGCCGCCGGGGCTCGCAAGGACAGCGTGGATCGTGTTGTGGGAGAGCCCGATCACCACGCCCTCGGGGTCTCCCGCGGAGGGTGGGGCACCAAGATCCACGCCGCCTGCGACCAGAACCGGCAGGTGCTCTCGTTCCTGACCACCCCCGGTCAGGCCGGGGACCCGAACCACATGATCGCGGTCCTGGACCAGATCCGAGTCCCCCGCCCGGGCCCGGGTCGGCCACGGACCAGACCCACGCGGGTCCTGGCCGACCGGGCCTACTCCTCCAAGGCGAACCGGGCCTGGTTGGCCGCGCACGGCATCAAAGCGACCATCCCCGTCAAAGCCGACCAAGCCGCCCACCGCAAAGCCCGCGGCCCCACCGGTGGCAGACCACCGGCGTTCGACCCCACCAGCTACCGGGACCGGCACGCCATCGAATGCGCCTTCGGCGCCCTCAAACACCACCGCAGCGTCGCGACCCGATACGACAAGCTCAGCGTCCGCTTCGAGGCCACCATCCACGTCGCCAACATCGGACGCTGGCTCAAAGCACTTTCGTAACACGGCCTAGCAGAGGTTAGGCAAAGCGGGGGGTCAGCGCACCAGGGCGCCGACGACCTCGCGGAAGACCTCCGTGTGCAGGTCGACGTCGGCGCGAGTCGTGTCGGGACACATCAGCGCCATGTTGTGGAACGGCGTCATGAGGATGCCCCGGTTGCACATGGCGAGGTGCATGTAGGCGTCGAGATCGTCGTCATGGGCGAGTGCGGACTCCTCGCCGCTGCGCGGGGCCGGGCGGGTGAAGCGATACTCGGCACGGGCCCCGAGCCGGCTGATCGACCACGGCACGTCGAGCTCGTCGAGGGTGGCCTGCACGCCCTCGGTGTAGGCGGCGGCGAGGTCGCTCATGTGGGCGAAGGCCTCTCGGGTCAACACCTCACCGAGGGTGGCGCGCATCGCCGTGGTCGACAGGGCGTTGCCGGCCAGGGTGCCACCGACACCGCCGACGTCGACGATGTCGGCGTCCCCGGTGTCGGTGTGCGCGGTGATGGCGGCGGCCACCTCGTCACTGATGCCGTAGGCACCGCAGGGGATGCCGCCACCGATCGACTTCCCGATGACGAAGATGTCGGGCTCCAGGCCCCACTCCTCGGTCGCGCCGCCCCATCCGGCGGAGAAGGTGTGGGTCTCGTCGATCATGAGCAGCGCGCCGTAGCGCGTCGCCAGCTCGCGCAGGCCCTCCAGGAACCCGGGGTCGGGCAGCACGATGCCGATGTTGGTCAGGGCGGGCTCGGTGAGAATCGCGGCGACGTCCCCGTGCGCCAGCTCGCGCTCCACCGACGCCAGGTCGTTCCAGGTCGCGGCACGGGTCGTGAGGTCGAGCGCCACCGGGGGAGCGACGTTCCCCGGTCGTGACTCGGCCTTTCCGTCGGGGCCGGGCAGCGCGAAGGTCTCGTCGACCGACCCGTGGTAGCAGTAGCCGAAGACGAGCACCTTGGGGCGGCCCGTCGCCAGCCGCGCCAGGCGCACGGCCCAGCGGTTGGCGTCGGTGGCCGAGAGCGTGAAGCTCCACAACGGCATCCCGAACCGGGCGGTGAGCTCGGCCCCGACCCACTGGGCGTCCTGGGTGGGGAGCATGGTCGTGAGGCCGCCGAGGTCACCCATCCGGTGGATGAGCGCCTCGACCGTGGCGCGGGGGGAGTGCCCCGCCATGGCGCCGGTGTCTCCGAGGGCGAAGTCGACGTAGGTGTGTCCGTCCACGTCGGTGATCCGGGCGCCGCGGGCGTGGTCGAGGAAGAGCGGGAAGCCGCCGGTCCACTTGTTCATCCACGTCATCGGCACCTTGCCGAACAGGTTGCTGCCCTGCTCGAAGAGGTCACGGCTGCGCGGGTGGCGCTCGGTGTAGGCCGCCTGCTCCGTGGCGGTCAGGTCTGCGAGGCGGGCACGGTCGATCGCGGTCATGAGGGCACCCTAGCGGCGGGACCGGGTATGCCGGGTGGCCGACTAGGCTCGCGGCCCATGGCCCGCCAGCGCACCCCAGAAGGACCCCCACCTGCTCCGGTGGTCCAACGGCTCCGGATCCGCTACGCCAAGCGCGGCCGGTTGCGCTTCTCCTCCACCCGCGACTTCGCACGGGCGCTGGAACGGGCCCTTCGACGTGCCGGCGTGCCGATGGCCTTCTCCGCCGGGTTCCACCCGCACCCGCAGATCTCCTACGCCAACGCCGCCCCGACGGGGACGGCCAGCGAGGCGGAGTACTTCGAGATCCGGGTGACCGAGCGCGTCGACCCCGAAGCGGTGCGGGCTGCTCTGGACGAGGCGCTCCCGATCGGGCTGGACGTGCTCGAGGTGGTCATCGCGGCCCCGGGGGCGCTCGCGGACCGACTCGAGGCGAGCGAGTGGCGTCTCCTCGTGCGGGGAACGGAGGTCACGGCCCTGCAGGAGGCGGTGACGGCATACCTCGCCCTGGACGTCGCCGAGACGACCCGCACGTTCAAGAACGGACCGCGCACCTTCGACACGCGCGAAGCCGTGGTGGCGCTGGACGTGCAGGGGGTCGACGAGCAGGGGTGTGCGATACTGCGGATGGTCGTACGGCACACCACACCGTCCGTGCGCCCCGACGACATCCTGACCGCACTGCGCGCAGTGACCGGGTACTCGCCGCCGGTCCCACCCCTGGTGACCCGGTTGGCTCAGGGCCCTCTGATCGACGCAGCTGCGGGGGTGGCTGATCCCTTGGCCGCCGACAAGGACGCCGCCGGCTCCTGATCGGTGCCGCGCCGCCCGCGCGAGCTGACCGGGAGCAGCATGTTGACTTCCGTGTC
>JBDTDY010000036.1:0-8195 GCA_039922835.1 Ornithinibacter sp. | reverse complement strand
CCCCGACCGTCAGCGCGGCGACGAGCTTGGCCCAGGCGACGCGCACCCGGCGGGGCTCGAGCCCGAAGGTGACCAGCGCCGTGCGCTGTGACCACTCCGAGGTCACCGCGAGGATCCCGACGACCGGCAGCAGGATCGCCTGGGGCATGGTCGTGGCCTGCAGGTAGTCGCTGAAGGAGTGGTCCCCACCCTCGGTGAAGAACATGATCGTCAACGCCCCGGCGATGACCAGCCCGATCCCGATGATCAGCCACCGACCGGCACGGGTGTCGAGCATCTTGCGCAGCTCGACCCGGACCAGCCGCGCGAAGGGCACGCCGCGGGTGAGGTCCGCGGCAGGCAGGCGGTCCGGCATCCGGAGGCTGGCAGGCAGTGGGGACTCGGCGGCGGGCGCCCGGCGCACGGTCTCGGTGCTCATGCCGCCACCTCCTCGCGGGCCGAGTCGGCCGTGAGGTCGAGGAAGATCTCCTCGAGGCCGCGCCCGTCACCCGCCCTCAGCTCGGTGAGTGCCACCCCTGCGCCCAGCGCGATCCGACCCACGTCCGCGGGCTCGACGTCGACGACCAACCCGCCGGATGCCGCATCCCTCACCTCGATCGACGCCGTGAGCAGTGCACGCCGCAGTGACTCGTCGTCAGTGGAGCGCACCACGGTGCCGGCGGAGGCGACGAGCTCGTCCTTGGTCCCGCGCGCCACGATGCGACCCCCGCCGATGACGATGAGCTCGTCGGCGACCCGCTCGATCTCGTTGAGCAGGTGCGAGCTGAGCAGCACCGTGCCGCCCCGGTCGGCGTAACCGCGGAGCAGGTCTCGCATCCAACGGATGCCGGCCGGGTCCAGCCCGTTGGCCGGCTCGTCGAGGATGAGCACCTCCGGGTCGCCGAGGAGTGCGTGGGCGATGCCGAGCCGCTGACGCATGCCGAGGGAGTAGTTGCGCACCCGACGACCCGCCTCCTTGTCGGTCAGCCCGACCAGCGCGGTCATCTCCTCCACGCGGGATCGGTCGACCCCCATGACCATCGCACCGAGCAGGAGCACCTCTCGGCCGGTGCGCCCGGCGTGCTGCGCGGAGGCGTCGAGGAGGAGCCCGACCTGGCGGCCGGGGTTGACGAGCTGGGTGTAGGGGCTGCCCAGCACGGTCGCGGTGCCCGAGGTGGCTGGGGTGAGCCCGGCCATGACGCGCATGGCGGTGGTCTTGCCCGCACCGTTGGGCCCGAGGAAGCCGGTGACCTGACCGGGCCGGACCTGGAAGGAGATGTCGTCCACGGCGGTGAAGGGCCCGTAGCGCTTGGTGAGTCGTTCGACGGTGATCATGACGCTCAGCCTGCCCGGGCGCGCCGACCCTGACCATGAGGGTCGGACCTGAACCGACCCTGAACCGACCCTGAGCCGTCGTGGGGCATCAGCTCGTGCGGGGTGCTCGGCGCCCTTTGACACCAGAGGTCCTCGCGCCCAGAGTGGTTCCATGGACGGTGGTCGCTCGCACGTGATCCGCGTGACACGGGGCGCCTCGCTCTACGTCGCCGCGGTCACCGTCTGCGCCGTCCTGGGATTCGTTCTCGGGGTGCCGTGGCCGATACTCCTCGCGGCTGCGATCTCCCTTCCTGCGAGCGTGGTGACTCTTCCCGCCTTCTACATGGTCTACGGTCTGCTGGCCCTGGTGCCTGGCGCAAATCCGTCCATGAGCACCGGCTCCGGGTCGGTCGACTCCAGCGGGGCCGTGATCTCCTCAGTCAGCACCGGCCTGCCGTCGACCTGGTTCGCGATCACGACCGCAGTGCTGGGGGCGCTCGCGCTGGGCCTCGGGGCGGTCCTCAACGTCGTCATCGTGCGGATGCTGACCGCGCATCGGCAGCGGCGGGCCGCGGTGGCCCACCACTGACCGATCTCTCGATGGCGCTCGGTGCCCGCAGTTCAGCCGTCGGTCCAGTCGGCGAGGCGACCGCCGCGGCTCACGGCGTGCAGCCGCTTCTCCGTGGCGTCGCGCACTGCCGATGGGGTGACGACGAGCAGCCGGTCCCCGTGCAGGAGCACGTCGGACTCCCGGGGCACGAACGAGGCGCCGTCGCGGAGCACCAGCGAGACGGCAGCACCGACCGGCAGGCGCAGCTCGAACACGCGCACGCCGCCGATCCTCGAGGTGGGGCCGACGACGATCTCGAGCAGCTGGGCGCCGAGCTCGTCCAGAGGGGTCGCCTCCACGCCGAGGTCGACCTGGTGGAAGGACTGGTCCAGCCCGAGGCGGCGCGCCACCCACGGCAGCGTCGGCCCCTGGATGAAGGTGAAGACGACGACGAGCACGAAGACGAGGTCGAAGATCCACGTCAGTCCCGGGGTGCCGGCTGTGATCGGCACCGTCGCGAGGACGACCGGGACGGCGCCGCGCAGACCGGCCCACGACAGGAAGGCCTGGGTGCGCCACGGCATCCGGAACGGCGTGCACGAGGCCAGGACGGAGAGTGGGCGGGCCAGCACGAGGAGCGCGGTGCCGACGACGAGTGCCGGGATGACCTGGTCCTTGAACCCGGACGGTTGCGCGAGGAGACCAAGGAGCACGAAGAGCCCGATCTGGGCCACCCACCCCAGGGCAGTGGCGAACCCGCCGATGGCCGCGCGGTGCGGTAGCGAGACGTTGCCGAGCACCAGCGCGGCGAGGTAGCACGCGATGAAACCCGAGGTGTGCACGCTGTCGGCCGCGGCGTAGGCGAACACCGCGACCGAGATCACCCCGATGGAGAACAGGGCCGAGGACGCAGAGGCGAAACGCCGCATGAGCCAGGCACCGGACCAGCCGACCACGAGCCCGATCACCGCCCCGCCGGCCAGCTCGACGGCGGCCAGGACGAGCAAGGACCACCACGGCTCCGGTGTGGCTCCGGGCGCGAGCGACGCCGCGAGCGCGGTGACGATCAGCACGACCGGTGCGTCGTTGAAGCCCGCCTCGGCCTCCAACATGCCGGAGACCCGCCTCGGGAGCGGCACCCGCCGCAGCACCGAGAAGACGGCCGCAGCGTCGGTGGAAGAGACCACGGCGCCGACGAGCAGGGAGACCTGCCACGACCAGCCGAGGACGAGGTGCGCCACTGCGGCCACGGTGACCACGGAGACCGCGACCCCCACCGTCGCGAGCACCGCCGCCGGCCCGACGGATGCCCTGATCCCCGACCACCGGGTCGTGATCCCGCCTTCGACCAGGATGAGGACGAGGGCCGCGTAGCCGAGCACGAGGGTGAGCTGGGCCGAGTCGAACTCGATCCCGATACCCGCCTCGCCCAGGCCCAGGCCGATCGCCAGGTAGATCAGCAGCGAGGGGAGCCCGGAGCGCACCGAGAGACGAACCGCCGCAACCGCGACGACGAGCACCAGGCTTCCCACGAAGAGGGCAGTCGTCAGATCGTCGAGCGAGAAGGCACCGGGCGCCGCCGCGCCACCGCTCAGCGGCAGCGTCCACGTCCGTCCCACGGCCAGTCCTCGCGTCGTCGGTCCCAGGGTGTCCTAGTCTCGCAGGGTGAGTCGAGCAAAGGTCATCCGTCGCTCCCTTTTGGGACTCCTCGCCGTGGTCGTCGTGCTCGCGCTCGTCGCAGGTGTCGTCGTCGTCACGGCGGTGCGGGACTCACTCCCTCGCACGTCAGGGGAGGTCGCCCTCCCCGGGCTCGACGCCACCGTGAGCGTCCTGCGCGACGACAGCGGAATTCCTCACATCTACGGCGACAGCATCACCGACCTGGCCAGGGCTCAGGGCTACGTGCACGCCCAGGAGCGGTTCTTCGAGATGGACCTGCGGCGGCACATCACGGCCGGTCGGCTCGCCGAGCTCGTCGGGAAGCCCGGGCTGGAGACCGACAAGGTGATCCGCACGATGGGGTGGCGCAAGGTCGCCGAGGAGGAGCTCCCGACCCTCGCCCCGCAGACCCGCCAGATGCTCCAGGCCTACGCCGACGGCGTGAACACCTACCTGCGGGGGCGCAGCCCGCGCGAGGTGTCCCTGGAGTACACCGTGCTGGGGCTGCAGCTTCCCCTCGCCGACATCGAGGACTGGACCCCGCTCGACAGCCTCTCCTGGCTCAAGGCGATGGCCTGGGACCTGCGCGGTGACTACACCGACGAGCTGGCCAGGGCCCGCCTGAACGGCCGTCTCTCACCCGCCCAGATCGCGGCGATCTACCCGACCTACGACAGCGATGCTCATCCGCCCATCCTCTCGGCCAAGGACTGGTCGCCTCAGGCGCTCGCGGGGTTGACCCGCTCGGCCGTGCCCTCGGCCCTCACCACGGGAGCCGCGACGCGCTCGACCTCCGCGACCTCCGACGCCGACGCTGCGGCCATGACCAGTGCGCCGGCGGATGCCGCCTACGCCGCCGTGCAGCAGGCCCTCGACTCGATCCCGCAGCTCCTCGGGCGCGGAGAGGGCGTCGGGTCGAACTCCTGGGCCGTCTCGGGGGCCCGCACGACCACCGGCAAGCCGCTTCTCGCCAACGACCCGCACCTCGGTGTGGGGCAGCCCGGCATCTGGATCCAGAACAGCCTGCACTGCCGCACGGTGTCGGCGGCGTGCCCGCTCGACGTCAGCGGGTTCTCCTTCGCCGGGGTCCCCGGCGTCGTGATCGGTCACAACGCCCAGATCTCCTGGGCGTTCACCAACCTGGGCCCGGACGTCAGCGACTTCTACCTCGAGCGGGTGGTCGGCCAGACCTACCTGCGTGACGGCGCCTGGGAGCCGCTGGCCAGCCGCGAGGAGGTGATCAAGGTCGCGGGCGCTGCTGACGAGCGGATCACGGTGCGTTCCACCGTCCACGGTCCTGTGCTCTCCGACGCCCTGGACTCCCTCGTGGAGGCCGGCCGCCGGGCGCCGACCGAGATCGAGGGCGACGAGCGGGATGCGTATGCCGTGTCGTTGGCCTGGACCGGGCTGCTGCCCGGGCACACCGCCGACGCGATCCTCCAGCTCAACCTCGCCACCGACTTCCAGCAGTTCCGTGACGCCGCAGCCCTGTTCGCCGTCCCGGCCCAGAACCTGCTCTACGCCGACCGCGCCGGCCACATCGGCTACCAGGCACCCGGGCAGGTGCCCCTGAGGCGACCTGCGCTGCCGAAGTCACCGCCGGGGTACTGGCCCGCCCCCGGCTGGGACTCCTCCTACGACTGGAAGGGCTTCGTCGCGTTCGAGGCGATGCCCTGGGTGCTGGACCCGGCATCCGAGGTCATCGTGGCGGCGAACCAGCAGGTCACCGGCAGCACGACCCCGTTCCTGACGACCGAGTGGGATGCCGGGTGGCGCTCCACCCGGATCGCGGAGCGGCTCGCCGACCTCGACAAGGTGAGTCCGGCGGACATGGCGCAGATCCAGCTGGATGACCAGAACACCTTCGCCAAGATCCTCGTGCCGACCTTGCTCGGGGTGCCGCTGTACGCCCCGGACTCCGACCCGGCCTCCAAGGAGACGTTCGACTTCACCAACCAGGCCCGTGAGCTGTTGCGCGACTGGGACTACACGACGCCGGCGGGTGGCTCCCCGCAGGGTGCCCCGGCCGCCTACTACAACGCGGTGTGGCGCAACCTGCTGGAGCTGCTCTTCGACGACGAGCTGCCCACCGGCCTCAAGGCCGACGGGGGTGCCCGGTGGCGGGCAGCCGTGCAGAAGCTGCTCAGCGAGCCGGACAGTGCGTGGTGGGACAACAAGCTCACCCCCACCGTCACCGAGGGCAAGGACGAGATCCTGCGTCAGGCCCTGGTCGCGGCACGTCTGGAGCTCACCAAGGAGCTGGGCAAGAACCCGAAGAACTGGCAGTGGGGCAAGCTGCACAGCCTGCACCTGGAGCACAAGGTCCTCGGCGGGCACGACGTGCCCGCAGTCGTGCGGTGGCTCTTCAACGACGGCCCGCACGACATGCCCGGCGGCTCCGCGATCGTCAACGCCAACGGCTGGGACGCGAGCGAGGGCTATGAGGTCAACTGGGCCCCGTCGATGCGCATGGTCGTCGATCTCTCCGACCTCGACGCCTCGACGTGGATCAACCAGACCGGCGTCAGCGGCCACGCGATTGATGAGCACTACACCGACCAGGTCGGGGACTGGGTGGCCGGCCGACAGCGGGCGTGGCCGTTCTCCGAACAGGCCGTCCGAGACACCGGACCCGACGTGCTCACCCTGCGCCCGGAGAAGCAGGCGAACGCGGCGCCCTAGTCCTGGGCGCCGCCGCTCAGTGGCTGCCTGGGCGCAGGTCCGTGAGACCGTCGGCAGTGAGCACCAGGTCGACCAGCGCGTCGTGCGGCTCGTGCGGTAGCGGCCCTTCGCCCAGCTCGCCCGGGTGCAGCAGCACGACGACGGGCACACCCGGAGTGCGCCGGGGGAGGGCCTTGTCGTAGCACCCGCCGCCCTGGCCCATCCGGGTCCGGCGCGTGTCGACCGCCAACCCGGGGGCGAGCACGAGCGCGACCTCCCCGATGGCGTCCTTACCGAGGCGTGAGGCGGAGGCGTCAGCGGCGTCGTGCCAGTCGAGGTCGAGGTCGGCCTCGGTGACGGGGAGCAGCACCCGGATGCCGTGGGCTGCCAGCCGTGCGTTCAACTCAGCGGTGGGCGGTTCCCCGGGGACGGCGGCATACGACGCCACGCTCTGACCGGGCCCCAGACCGAGGGTGCCCACGAGGTGCTCGACCCGATCGGCCAGCGCTCGGGAGTCCGCGTTGGTGTCGCGTCGGGCGGCGATCTCGCGGCGCCGCGCCCGCAGCGCCGAACGCGCCTGCTTCTTGCTCGGATCGGTGACCACCCCGACATCGTAGGGTGGCCTCCATGATCGACGACGGGCTCAGGGCCGCGACCGAGAAGATGCGCGCGGCGGGGGTGTCGGACCTCGCCACGACGGTGTTCTCCGACTTCCACGCCCAGCTCAGGTCCGAGGTCACCGGGACGATTCCCGAGGCCGACATCGACCCGCTCGTCGACGTGCCCGACCTCGGCGCGATCACCACGACGCCGGAGGAGGTTCGCTCCGCGCTCGCGCGCACCGTCGTCATCAAGCTCAACGGGGGGCTCGGCACGAGCATGGGCATCCGCGGGCCGAAGACCGCGCTCGAGGTGCGCGACGGGCTGACGTTCCTCGACGTCATCGCCCGGCAGGTCCTGGGGCTGCGCCGCCGCCACGACGTGGCGACACCGTTGCTCCTGATGAACTCCTTCCGCACGCGCGAGGAGTCCCTGGAGATCCTCGCCCGGCACCCGGGCCTCCAGGTCGACGGGCTGCCGCTGGACTTCCTCCAGAGCATGGAGCCCAAGCTTCGGGCCGACGACCTCTCGCCCGTCTCCTGGCCCGCGGAACCCCAGCTGGAGTGGTGCCCCCCGGGGCACGGCGACATCTACGTCGCGCTGCGCACGACCGGGCTGCTCGACGCGCTGCGCGAACGCGGCATCCGGTATGCGTTCCTGTCCAACGCCGACAACCTCGGGGCCACCTGCGAGGGCACGGTGCCCGCCTGGATGGCGCGCGAGAACATTCCCTACGTTGCAGAGGTCAGTGCCCGAACCCGCAACGACCGCAAGGGGGGCCACCTCGCGGTGCGCCGCAGTGACGGCCGCCTCGTGCTGCGGGACAGCGCGATGGTCGAGGCGGGCGAGGACCACTTCTTCCAGGACGTGGAGCGGCACCCGTGGTTCCACACCAACAACCTCTGGCTCGACCTCGACGTGCTCGCCGCCCGCCTCGACGAGCGGCACGGCGTGCTCGGCCTGCCGATCATCGTCAACCGCAAGCCCGTCGACCCGACGATCGCCGACTCCACCCCCGTCATCCAGATCGAGTCCGCGATGGGGGCGGCGATCGAGGTGTTCGACGGGTCGAGGGCGCTGGCCGTCGACCGCAGCCGGTTCCGGCCGGTCAAGACGACCAACGAGCTGCTGCTGCTGCGTTCGGACCTCTACCGGATCAGCGACGACGGCCTCGTGGAGTCGACGATCTCCCACCCCGAGCCGTTCATCGACCTGTCGGGTGCCTACCGGTTCGTCGACGACTTCGATGCCCGGTTCCCGACCGGCGTGCCCTCGATCCGGCGGGCCGCCAGCCTGCGCGTCGAGGGCGACACGACCTTCGGTGCCGACGTCGTCTGTGTCGGCGACGTGACGGTCGGCCCCGAGGTGGAGAGGGTGCCCGACGGCACCGTGCTGGAGGGTGGGCCCTGATGCGCACCGTGCAGGAGCACCG
>JBDTDY010000035.1:0-7429 GCA_039922835.1 Ornithinibacter sp. | reverse complement strand
ATCGCAGGGTCGGGGAACGGGGCGTCGTATGCCGCGGCGGCACCCGGGCGAAGCGGTCGCCGGCAGCCCGCCGACACCAGCCGGCCGATGTCGAGGGTGGGGGCACTCTCGACAGCCCGACGGAACTGCCACCACTGCGGCGGCATGTCGTGGTCCCCGGTGGGGAGCCCGGTGTTGGCTGCGACGACCCGGGCGAACCGATCGGGGTGCTCAGCCACGAGCCGCAGCCCGATGAGCCCACCCCAGTCCTGCCCCACGAGTGTGACGTCGCGCAGGTCGAGCACGTCGAGGACCAGCGCACGCACCCAGGCGACGTGCCGCTCATAGGTGTGGTCGGCTGCGCTCGTCGGTTTGTCCGAGCGGCCGAACCCGACGAGGTCGACCGCGATCGCCCGCAGCCCGGCATCCGCCAGCACGCCCATGACGTCGCGATAGAGGTAGGACCAGGTGGGCTCGCCGTGCAGGAAGAGGACGACCGGGGCGTCCTCCGGCCCGCAGGAGTACCACGCCATCCGCACGCTCTCTGCCGCCCCGGGTGTCGGCACGTCGGCGAAGCGGGGAGGGTGGGGGAAGTCGGTGATCGCGTCGAAGGCCGACTCGGGGGTGCGCAGCAGTTCCATCTCCCCAGTGTGCCGTGGGTGGAGCCGCGCTCTGGTTGAGTGGGCCGTATGCCGTCACTCACCCGGGCCGAAGCCGTCACCAGGGAACGCCTGATCGCTGTGGAGTCGGTGGTCGTCGACCTCGACCTCGACCAGGGCCCGGAGGTCTTCGGGTCCCGGACCGTCCTGACCTTCCGGTGCCGCGAGCCGGGGGCCATGACCTTCGTCGACCTCCGACCGCGGTCGGTGGCGGCGATCCTGTTCAACGGCCGAGAGATCGACCCGAGTACCCTGCTCGACGGTCGGCTGCCGCTCCACGACCTGCCCGCCGACAACGTGCTCGTGGTGGACGCGACGATGGCCTACAGCCACGACGGTCAGGGCCTGCACCGCAGCACCGACCCCGCCGACGGGGAGGACTACGTCTATGGCCACCTCTTCCTCGATGCGGCGCCCACCGTCTTCGCGTGCTTCGACCAGCCCGACCTCAAGGCGCCCTACGCCGTGACCGTGTCGGCGCCGACGGACTGGACGGTGCTGGGCAATGGCGCTGCGACGCAGTCGGTTCCGGGCCGGTGGGAGCTGGCTACGACTCCGCCGCTCGCCACCTACTTCGTGACGGTCTGCGCCGGGCCCTGGGCTTCGGTCACGGCCGAGCACGACGGCATCCCGCTCGGCATCCACGCACGGCGCTCCCTCGGGGAGCACCTGCGAGAGCAGGCCGACCAGATGCTCGACGTCACACGCGCGTGCCTGGACCACTACCACCGGCTCTTCGGCATCAGGTATCCGTTCGGGGACTACCACCAGGTCTTCGTCCCGGAGTTCAACGCCGGCGCGATGGAGAACCCCGGCTGCGTGACCTTCCGCGACACCTACGTCTTCCGCGGGGCGGCCACCCCCGACCAGATCCTGACGCGCGACAACACCATCGCCCACGAGATGGCCCACATGTGGTTCGGCGACCTCGTGACCATGCGGTGGTGGGACGACCTCTGGCTCAACGAGTCCTTTGCCGAATACATGGCCTATCGCGCCCTCACCGCGCTCGGCGCGGCCGACGCCTGGGTGGAGTTCGGCATCATCCGCAAGATGTGGGGGTATGCCGCGGACCGTGCCCCCAGCACCCACCCGGTGGCGGGGTCGCCCGCGCCCGACGCGATCTCGGCGCTGGGCAACTTCGACGGCATCTCCTACGCCAAGGGCGCCTCGGTGCTGCGCCAGCTCATCGCGCACATCGGGGACGACGCGTTCGTCGCCGGGGTGAAGCACTACCTGCGCTCCCACGAGTTCGGCAACGGCGAGCTCGCCGAGTTCCTGGCCGCCATGGAGAGCGCCTCGGGTGGCTCGCTGGAGGCATGGGCGGATGCCTGGCTGCGCACCTCCGGTGCCGACCGCCTCGCACTGGACACGTCGGGCGTCCTGACCCGGACGGCTCCTCCGGCACACCCGGCGCGGCGCCCCCACACGTTCGACGTCGCGGCCTTCACCGATGGCGCAGAGGTGCTTCGTGAACCTGTCGCCCTCGACGCCGGCACCGATGTGCTGACGATCGCCGGGGTGGGAGACCTCCCGGCGGGCTCGCTCGTGGTGCCGAATGCCGGCGACCTGACCTGGGCCGAGGTGACCCTCGGCGAGGCTTCGCTGACGCGCCTGGCCGGTCAGCTCTCATCGGTCCCGGACGCGTCGGCGCGTTCCGTCGTCTGGGTGTCGCTGTTGGGCTCGCTCGCTCGTGCGGAGGTCGACCCCCGCCTGGTGCTCGACGTCTTCGAGGGTGCGTGGTGGCAGGAGAGCGATGCCGCGGTCCTGTCGCGGGTCTCCACGCTTGTGCTGGGCTCGCTCGTGCCGATGTTCCTGCCGCCGCAGGAGCAGGAGGAGGCGCTGCAGCGGGTGGCCGGCAGTGCAGATCGGCTGCTCGAGCGCGCCTCCGCCGTGGGAGGGGCACGAGGTGACGGCTTGGCGGTGCTCGCGGCCCGGGTGCTGGCTCGAGCCAGCGCGGACACCCCCCGGCTGCGGCGCTGGGCGGCCGGCGACGGCATCCCCGGAGCGCTGGCCGGCGACGCAGACTTCCGGTGGATCGTGCTCCGCCGACTCGCCGCCCTGGGTGAGCTCACCGAGGAGGAGATCGAGACCGCCGAGGCGGCCGACCGGTCATTGGCCGGGCGGCTCGCGGCATACGGTGTCCGCGCGGTGCGACCGACGCGCGAGGCGAAGGCATGGGCGTGGGCCACGTTGCGTGACGATGCAGACCTCTCGAACTATGCGGCGCTCGAGGTCGCGTCGGGCTTCTGGGTGGCTCGCGACCGGGACCTCCTACGGCCCTACGTCGACGGTGTCGGTGACCTGATCGTCGGCATGTCGGCGCGGATGGGCGATGACGCGCTCTCCAGGGTGGTGGCAGCCCTGCATCCCACCCGGCTGGTGGAGGACGGGAGCGTGCTCGCGTCTGCGGCGATGCTCGCCCGGGACGACCTCACTCCCGGGGTGCGGCGCGCCCTCGTCGACGCCGATCACCTGTTGCGCGAGGCGCTCCGGAGCCGGCGCACCTTCGGTTGAGCACCGCAGGGCGTACTGTCCCGGAGTGTGGGGCCGCTCAGGCTCCCTAGGAGAGAGACGCCACCATGAGTGACAAGTCGCCCCGGCAGAACATGTCCACGAAGTCTGGCAAGTCGATCAAGGAAAAACGCGCGGAGAAGCGCGGGAAGACGTCAGAGGCGAGCTTCTCGGACGCCATCCACCCGCCGAAGAAGAAGTGACGCTGCTCGGCCTCGGGGTGATCGGGTCGTCGGCCAAGGAGAACGAGAACCGGCTGCCCCTGCACCCCGAGCACATCCCCGGGTTGGATCCCGACCTGAGGGCGCGGATCACCCTCGAGCACGGCTACGGCGTCCGGTTCGGGGTGGAGGACGCTGCCCTGGTCGACCACGTGGCCGGGTTCGCTTCGCGCTCGGAGATCCTGGCGGGTTCGGACGTCGTGCTGCTCCCCAAGCCCCAGCACGAGGACGTGGCCGCGCTCGGCCCGGGGCAGGTGCTCTGGGGCTGGCCGCACTGTGTCCAGGACACCGAGCTGACCCAGCTCGCCATCGACCGAGAACTGACCCTGATCGCCTTCGAGACGATGAACCACTGGACCCGCGACGGCGCGGTCGGTCTGCACGTCTTCCACAAGAACAACGAGCTCGCCGGCTACTGCTCGGTGCTGCACGCCCTCGAGCTGGCCGGGCTCACGGGCGACTACGGGCGCCGGCTCAGTGCCGTGGTCATCGGCTTCGGCGCGACGGCGCGGGGTGCGGTGACCGCGCTCAACGCCCACGGGGTGCACGAGGTGGCAGTTCTCACCAACCGTGGTGTGGCGGCTGTGGGCTCGCCGATCCACTCGGTGCGGATCCGACAGATGGACCACGGGCCGGATGACGCGCACCTGAGCCACGTGATCACCGAGCAGGGCCCTCAACCCCTGGCGACCTATCTCGCGCAGGGCGACATCATCGTCAACTGCACCCTGCAGGACCCTGCTGATCCGTTGGTCTACCTGCAGGAGGAGGACCTCGCCGGGTTCCGGCCCGGGAGCGTGATCATCGACGTGTCGTGTGACCTGGGCATGGGGTTCAGCTGGGCCCGTCCGACGAGCTTCGAGGAGCCTGCCTTCATCGTCGGCGACAACGTCCTCTACTACGCCGTCGACCACAGCCCGTCCTACCTGTGGAACTCGGCCACCTGGGAGAACAGCAACGCGCTGATCCCCTTCCTGCGGCCGGTGCTCGAGGGGGGCAGTGCGTGGGACGCCGACGAGACGCTCAGCCGGGCCATCGAGATCCGCGACGGAGTCGTCGTCAACCCCGCCATCCTCGCCTACCAGGGGAGGGCCGCGGAGCCACCCCACGTGCGGGCCTGAGGCTCAGCCGGCCCAGAAGCCGCGGCCACCGAAGAGGTCGCGGTAGGAGGAGCCGAACGCCGACTCGGGGGACCTGGAGCCGAGGTAGGAGCCCACGACCGCTGCCCCCAGGTCACCGAGCTCCGGCGCGACGACCTTGCCTCCCGCGCGCCTGGCCATCGAGTCGACGAACCGCGCGAGCCCCGGGTCGTCGCCGAGTCGGAAGAACGTGGTCTGGGCACCGAGCCGGGCTGCGGCATCCAGCTCGCGCACGGCGAGCGCGATGGTGCGCGGGTGCGGCGGGTAGTCGAAGAACACCTGGCCGCCCGGCTCCAGGTGCGAGGTGGGCTCGCCGTCGGTGACGACGAGGAGCACCGGCTGCTCGTGGGGGTGGCGCCGGAAGTGACGGTTGGCCAGCAGGAGCGCATGGTGGAGATTGGTGCCCTTCTCCCACATGGCATCTCGCGCCGTGAGCTCCTCGATCTGCATCACCTCGGCATGCTGGCCGAAGCCGATGAGCTCGAGGTGGTCGCCCCTGAACCTGCTGGAGATGAGCTGGTGCAGCGCGAGTGCGGTGCGCTTCATCGGCACCCAGCGCCCGTCCATCGCCATCGAGAACGACGTGTCGACGAGGAGCGCGACCGCAGCGGTCGTGCGCGCCTCGGTCTCGGTCACCTCCACGTCACGGATGTCCAGCCGGATGCCGTGCCGCGGGTCGGTGCCCTCCCCGGCCGTGCGGGTGATCGCGTTGGTCAGCGACGCGGTGACGTCCCACGGCTCGGTGTCGCCGAACTGCCACTGGCGGGTCGCGCCACTGGCCTCACCGGCGGCACCGGTCCGCTGGGCGTCGCGCTGCCCCTGGCGCGCCGAGAGGCGCCCCGCGACGTCGCGCAGGAGGGACTTGCCCAGCTCGCGCATCGCCCGCGGTGAGAGGCGAAGCGTGCCGTCGGAGGCGCGGGTGAGGTAGCCGCTGTCGCGCAGGGCCTTCTCCAGCGCCGCCAGCGCTCGCGCGTCGACCGCGGCGTCGTCACCGAGCTGGCGGGTCAGGGCGTCGAGGTCGACGTCGTCCATCCGGGCGCCGGGGTAGGACTGGCTGAGCTGCTCCGAGAGGGCATCGAGATGGGCCAGGTCCTGGAGCACGCCGGTGCCGTCGCCGAGACCGAGGCCCTGCTCGCCACTGAACTGCTCGGACCCACCCCAGTCCTCGCCGGGTCGCAGCGTCTGGAGGGTGGAGTCGAGCTGGGAGAGCTGGTCCATCAGGGTGGGGGAGCCGAAGGCCTGTTGCGAGAGCTCCGCGAGCTCGGCCCGCTGCTCCGGGGTCATCGAGGCCAGCATCCGCTGGGCTGCCGCGGCGCGGGAGGCGAGCGCATCGATGAGCTCCTCGACGGTCTCGGGCCGCTCGGGGAAGAAGTCACCGTGCCGGTCGATGAAGTCGCGGAACTGCTCGCCGGTGTCCTCGCCCCGGGCGTGGGCTGCGAGCAGGTCGTTGAGGTCGGCGAGCATCTGCTCGACGCGGGCGCGGTCCTCCGCGGTGGCGTTCTCCAGGGCCTGCTTCATGCCGCCGAAGCGCTGGTCGAGCACCTCGCGGCCGAGCAGGTCCTTGATCTGCTCGAACGCCTGGCGGGCCTCGCTGCTGCGCCACTGGTAGTCGCCCAGCTCGGTCACCGCGGCGGCGGTGGAGGACGGCAGGCCCTCCAGGCGCAGCTCGTCGAACCGGGCGTCGTCGTCGAGGTCGCGGGCGAGCTGCTTGCGCTCGGCGAGCACGGCGTCGTCGAGGAGCCTGCGGATCTCGTCGAGGGTGCCACCGAGGGAGTGCTCGCGCAGCAGCTCGCGTCGGCGCTCAGCCACCCGGAAGGCGAGGTCGTCCAGCCCGGTGCGGCCCGGCGAGCCCTGGCGCAGCAGCTCACGCATGGCGCGTTCGGGTGAGGCGCCGGCCATGACCTCCTCACCGATGGCGTCGAGCGCCTCGCGCAGGTCGACCGGTGGGGCCAGCGGGTCCGGCCCCCCGGCATACCGCCCGTAGTCGGCCCGACGTCCGCGGCTCATGAGGAGCTCATCCGTAGACCGTCTCGCCGTCGGCGCTGTCCTTGGAGATGCGGCGGGCCAGGTAGAGCCCCTCCAGGGCGAGCTCGATCGCGCTGGCCATCTCGCCGTCGTTGCCCGCGCCGAGCCGCTCGCAGATGCTGTCGTAGACGGCGGACTCCCCGAGCACGGGGAGACCGGCGAGGAAGTCGCGGGCGGTGACCTGGTCGCCCGTGGTGACCATCGCGCCGTCCTCGATCGCCTCGACAAGCAGGCCCAGGTCGAGCCCGCCGAGGTGCTCTCGCACGGTCTCGGCCGTGGCGGTGCGCAGCAGGTGGCCGAGCACCTCGCGCTCCCGGCCCTCCTCGCCGCTCTCGAACTCCACCTTTCCGCGCAGCACGTCGATCGCGGCGTCGAGGTCGACCACTCGGGCGACCGCGTGTTCCTCGCCCTGGGTCGTCGCCCGGTGCAGGGCGGCGGCAGCAACGGTCTCGGTGCCGGCGATCGCGAAGCGCGCCGAGACACCCGAGCGCTGGTCGACCGCCGAGGAGCCCCGCAGGCCGCGGGTGAAGCGCGCCATGACCTCGACGAGGGCATCGGGCACCGTGGCGACGAGGTGGGCCTCCTGGCGGATCACGGCGACCTCGTCGTGGAGCTCGCGCGGGTAGTGGGTGCGGATCTCGGCGCCGAAGCGGTCCTTCAGCGGGGTGATGATGCGGCCGCGGTTGGTGTAGTCCTCGGGGTTGGCGCTCGCGACGACGAGCACGTCGAGCGGTAGACGCAGCACGTAGCCGCGGATCTGGATGTCGCGCTCCTCCATGACGTTGAGCATGGCCACCTGGATGCGTTCGGCGAGGTCGGGCAGCTCGTTGATGGCGACGATGCCGCGGTGGCTGCGAGGGATGAGGCCGAAGTGGATGGTCTCGGGGTCGCC
>JBDTDY010000034.1:0-2554 GCA_039922835.1 Ornithinibacter sp. | reverse complement strand
GCGGACGCGTGTCCCCGACGTTCTGACAGACGAAGTCGGGGAGAACGGGATGTGGGGCGGAGGGCGGAGGGCGGACGGCGGGGGCGGGGCGAAGGGCGAGGGGTGGGCAGGAACGAGGTGCGTCGTTCGGTTCGGGGCCTCAGCCCTTGAGGAGCGCTCTGGCCATCACGATGCGCTGCACCTGGTTGGTGCCCTCGTAGATCTGGGTGATCTTCGCGTCGCGCATCATCCGCTCCAGGGGGAAGTCACGGGTGTAGCCCGCGCCGCCGAGCAGCTGCACGGCATCCGTGGTCACCTTCATCGCGACGTCGGAGGCGAACGCCTTGGCGGCCGCACCGAAGAAGGGCAGGTCGGGGTCGCTGCGCTCGGACTTCGCGGCAGCGACGTAGACGAGCTGGCGGGCCGCCTCGAGCTCCATCGCCATGTCGGAGAGCATGAACTGCACGCCCTGGAACTCGGCGACCGCCCGGCCGAACTGCTGGCGCTCCTTGACGTAGGCGACGGCGTGGTCGAGGGCGCCCTGGGCGATGCCGACGGCCTGCGCACCGATGGTGACGCGGGTGTGGTCCAGGGTCTGCAGCGCCAGTTTCAGCCCCGCGCCCACCTCGCCCACGACGCGGTCACCGGGGATGCGGCACCGGTCGAAGTGCAGCTCACGGGTGGGGCTGCCCTTGATGCCGAGCTTGCGCTCCTTCTCCCCGAAGGTGAAGCCCCCGTCGCCCTTCTCCACGACGAATGCCGTGATGTTGTTGCCGCGCTGACCGTCCGGGTCGGTGACGGCCAGCACCGTGTAGAAGCCGGACTCACCGGCATTGGTGATCCACGACTTCTGGCCGGTGAGCACCCAGTCGTCACCGTCGCGCACGGCCTTGCACTTCATCGCCGCGGTGTCGGAGCCCGCCTCTCGCTCGGAGAGTCCGTAGGAGAACGTCGTCTCCCCGGCGGCGAGGGGGGTGAGGTAGCGGCGCTTCACGTCGTCGTTGGCAGCCAGGACGAGCGGCATCGACCCGAGCTTGTTGACCGCCGGGATGAGCGAGGCAGACGCGTCGACGCGGGCGACCTCCTCGATGACGATGCAGACGGCGAGCGCGTCGGCGCCCACCCCGCCGAACTCCTCGGCGACGTGCGGCGCGAAGAAGTCACTCGCGACGAGGGCGTCGTGCGCCTCCCGCGGATAGCGGGCATCCTCGTCGACCTCCGCCGCGAAGGGCGCGATCTTGTCCTCGGACACCGCGCGCACCGCCTCGCGGATCGCCTCGTGGTCCTCGGAGAGCCGGTAGGTGTCGAAGTCGGGGTTGCCACTCATGAGCCTGATGTTACTCGGGGGTAGAGGGGCCCCTCTCACTCACCGTGCAGCAGGTGCCAGAGGTGGCCGTGCCGCTCACGGTCCCCGAGCGCCGGGAGCACCTCGCGCTCGAACAGCTCGACGCCACTGAGGTCGTAGGCCTGCTCGACGAAGTACGTGATGGCATACCCCATCCCGCGTCGCTCCATGTCGCGCAACGTCTCGATCACCTGCTCCGGGGTGCCGACCAGCGGGCCGTCCTCGAACGACTTCACGGTGGACTCCACGACGTCTGGGGGCAGACCTGCCGAGGTGTAGTGGTCGCGGATCCAGCCGAGCCGGTCGCGCACCTCCGCCTCGTCGCGCCCGATGACGACGTTGAAGTTGGCGCTGCGCACGATCTCGGAGGGGTCGCGCCCGATGTCCTCGCAGTGCGCGTCCAGGATGGCGCTCTTGGCGCTGAACTCACCCGGCATCCCCGAGAAGTTGGTGTAGTCGGCATACTCCGCGGCGATCCGCAGCGTCTTCTTCTCACCACCGCCGGCGATCCACATCGGGATGCCGTTGCCTTTGCTTCCCGGGGAGGAGCCACCCTGCAGTGGGCGGGGGAAGCACATGGCGCCGTCCACGGTGAAGTGCTCCCCGGCATACGTGCCGTAGCCCGTGGTCCACATCTGGCGCATGATCTCCACACCCTCGCGCAGCGCTTCCAGGCGGTCCCCGGCACCAGGGAAGCCGTAGCCGTAGGCACGCCACTCCTGCTCGTACCACCCTGCGCCGATGCCCATCTCGAGGCGCCCCTCGGAGATCACGTCGACGGTGGCAGCGACCTTCGCGAGGTAGGCGGGGTTGCGGTAGCCCATGCAGGTGCACATCTGGCCGAGTCGGATCCGACCCGTGACCCCCGCGAACGCCGCCATCAGCGCCCACGCCTCGTGGGTCGCCTCCTCGCGCGGCTGCGGCACGGTGTGCAGGTGGTCATAGACCCAGATCGAGGACCAGTCCTCGTTGCCGTCGACCCGGCGCGCGAGGCCGGCCATGACGCCCCAGTGCTGGCTCGGGTCGATGCCGGCCAGGTCGTGCCGCCAGCCCTGGGGGATGAACAGTCCGAACTTCATGGGGGTCCTCTCGAACGCGTCCGCCGACGGCCGCCGAGCGCGCCGTCCTCCGAGGGCCAGACTGCCACGCCGCGGTGGCCCACGGTGACACGCCGCGACGGCGCCCACGGCATGCCCCCACCGGCGCCGGTCCCGGTATCGTTGGCCCACG
>JBDTDY010000033.1:0-3938 GCA_039922835.1 Ornithinibacter sp. | reverse complement strand
TGGAGGGTGTGACCCGCAGCTCGATCCTGGAGCTGGCCAAGGAGCTCGGGCTGGAGCCCGAGGAGCGGCGCATCTCGATCCAGGAGTGGAAGGACGGTGTCGCGGGCGGCGAGATCCGTGAGGTCTTCGCGTGCGGCACCGCTGCCGTCATCACCCCCGTCGGTGAGCTGCGCTGGGAGGGGGGCTCGGCTGCCTCCACCGCGGGCGAGGCTGGCGGCGAGGTCACGACCTCCATCCGCGCCGCTCTCCTCGACATCCAGTACGGACGGGCGGAGGACACCCACGGCTGGCTCACTCGCCTGGCGTGATCGTCGGCCCATCCGGCTGTCACGGAACGGCCCGCTGCGGCTGAGGGCCGGATAGTTTGGGGTGTTCGCCTTCCTGACGTCTGGAGCACCACCATGGACACTGCCCCCATCATCACCATCATCGCCGTCATTGCGGTGATCGCCGTCATCGCCGTCATCGCAGCCATCTTCATGTCGCGCAACGGAGCCAGACGCGCGGAGGCCGGTCGCGCGAAGGCGGCCGACATCCGCGAGGATGCTGCCGAGCACGACCGCGAGCTGCGGGAGCGGGAGGCTCGCGCGACCGAGGTGAAGGCGCAGTCCGACCTCGCTCGGGCGGAGGCCCAGAAGAAGCAGGTCGAGGCAGAGCGACTCGAACGCGACGCCCGTGTCCGCGCAGAGGAAGCTGGGGTCGTGCGCGAGGAGCGCGATGATCGACTGCGGCGCGCCGACGAGCTCGATCCGGACGTGCGCACCGATGACGACGGCAACCGGCTCGACGACGAGGGAAACCGCGTCTCGCGCGAGGACCCCCGTTCGGCGGGTGCGTTCGACCACACGTCCGGTGACCGCTCCCGTGAGGGCAGCGACGAGCGCGTCGAGGACGGCCGCGCGAGCGAGCAGGTCGGTGACGAGCGAGTGGCGGACGATGACGTGGCGCGCGAGGACCCGGCGAGAGCCCAGCGTCGGAATGACGACACCCTCTGACGCGCTGTGTGGTGAGACCTCAGCGCCGAGCGTCATCGCCACCGACCTCGACGGAACGCTTCTGCGCAGCGACGGCACCGTGTCGCCGCGCACCGCGCGTGCACTGCGCAGAGCCGAGGATGCCGGTCTGCCGGTCGTCTTCGTCACCGCCCGCCCGCCGCGGTGGATCGACGTGCTGCGTGAGCACGTGGGCAGCCACGGGACGGTCATCGCCGGCAACGGGGCCTTCGTCATGGACCTGGTGTCGGGGAACGTCGAGGAGCACGGCTTCGACGGCGCGGCCCTGTTGACCGTGGCGCGAGCGCTGCGTGACGTGTTTCCCGACGTCGGCCTCGCCGTGGAGCGGCGCAGCGGGATGATCCGTGAGCTCGCCTTCAGCTCACCGCACGGGGAGGACTCGCTCGCTGGGACCGTGTCCCTGTTGGAGCACCTCGACGACCTCGACGAGGTGCCCACGGGCAAGCTCCTCGCCGTGGTGCCGGCCCGCGCCGGGTCGGATTTCCTGGATGCCGTGTCGTCGGCGGTGGGTGAGCAGGGCATCGTCGCCTACTCAGGAGTGGGCCACCTGGCTGAGATCTCGGCTCCCGGGGTGACCAAGGCGGCTGCGCTGGAACGGTGGTGCGCGGGGAGGGGCGTGGGTTCGGCGGCGGTGTGGGCCTTCGGTGACATGCCCAACGACCTGCCGATGCTCACCTGGGCTGGGGTGTCGTTCGCGATGGCCAATGGCCACCCCGAGGTGATCGCGACCGCGAGCCACGCGTGCCCGACCAACGACGAAGACGGGGTCGCCGCGGTCATCGAAGCGCTCCTGTCGCGCTCACGGCGCTGACGCGACCT
The DNA here is from genome assembly GCA_039922835.1 of Ornithinibacter sp. GTDB lineage: Bacteria > Actinomycetota > Actinomycetes > Actinomycetales > Dermatophilaceae > Fodinibacter. The sequence goes on along the minus strand of JBDTDY010000033.1, from coordinate 2,106 downwards.
CGGGAAAGGTCTGCGAACACACCATTGACGGCCAAGTGCGTTCGGGTGTTGTCTTCTCTCACGACAGGTCCGATGGGCGATGGGTCCGGGGCCATACCTTTGACCCGGGAGTCCCCATGAGCGGTGTGAGTGAGACGGAAGCCGGCGACCGACACGGAGCCGACGGTGAGCACGACGACGAGACGATGCTCGCGGCCCTGGGCTACAAGCAGGAGCTGCACCGGGGGATGAGCGGCTTCAACAACTTCGCCGTCTCCTTCTCGATCATCTCGATCCTCGCGGGGTGCATCACGACCTACTACCTGGCCATGGATGCCGGCGGCCCGATCGCCATCTCCATCGGCTGGCCGGTCGTCGGTGTCTTCGTCCTCTGCGTCGCGATGGCGATGGCGGAGATCTGCTCTGTCTACCCCACCGCGGGCGGGCTCTACTACTGGGCCGGCAAGCTGGCCCGGCGCAACAAGCGCGTCTGGGCGTGGTACGTCGGCTGGTTCAACTTCCTCGGTGAGGTGGCGGTCACCGCCGCCATCGACTACGGCGCCGCGATCACCTGGATGGCGTTGCTCAACCTCGTCTTCGGTCTGAACGTGAGCGTCACCTCGACCTTCGTCGCGTTCCTCATCATCATCGCCCTCCACGGTCTGCTCAACACTTTCGGCGTCAACCTGGTCAAGGTGCTCTCGAACGTCAGCGCGTGGTGGCACCTCGGCGGCGTCGCGATCATCGTCGCCATCTTGTGGCTCGTCCCCGACCAGCACCAGACCCTGGCCTGGACGTTCACCGAGTACAGGAACTCCACGGGCTTCGACGTCACCATCCTCGGCTTCCTGCCCTACGCCTTCCTCGTCGGCCTGCTGATGGCGCAGTACACCTATACCGGCTACGACGCCTCGGCCCACGTCGCCGAGGAGACCAGGAACGCCTCGACCGAGGCTCCCAAGGGGATCGTTCGCTCGGTGTGGGTGTCGATCATCGCGGGCTGGTTCCTCCTCGTCTCGGTCACCGCGGCGATCCAGGACTACGACGTGCAGCGCGCGAGCGACACCGGACTTCCCCCAGCCCAGATCTTCATCGATGCCGCCGGTTCCGGACTTGGCAAGTTGATGCTCCTGATCTGCGCCGTGGCCCAGTTCTTCTGCGGGATGGCGTCCGTCACGGCCAACTCCCGGATGTCCTACGCCTTCTCCCGGGACAACGCGTTGCCCGGCTCGAGGCTGTGGTCGAAGGTCAACCCCCGCACGGGCACGCCGACCAACTCGATCTGGCTGTGTGTCGTCTGCTCCATCATCGTCGCCCTCCCCGCCCTGTGGAGCATCACGGCCTACGCCGCTGTGACCTCGATCGCCGTCATCGGGCTCTACATCGCGTATGTGGTGCCCGTCTTCCTCCGCCGGACCAACCCGAACTTCCGGGTCGGCCGCTGGAACCTCGGCAGGTGGAGTGCCCCGATCGGGTGGGTCGCGGTGGTCTGGGTCGGCATCATCGTCATCCTCTTCATGCTTCCGGCGTATGCGCCGGGGACCTGGGGGGACACCACGTTCAACTACGCCCCGCTGGCCGTGGGGTCGGTGCTGCTCTTCGCGACGGTCACGTGGTTCGTCGGGGGGCGCAAGCACTTCATGGTCGACGTGCCAGAGGGGCACGACACGCTCCCGCCCGCCGAGATCTTCCGGTGAGGGTCGGTGCATGACCAGCCAGCGCCGGACCCGCAGGAGGACCGACTCCCGGCCGCCGTCCTTCGGGCGGCGGTGGGCAACACCTTCGAGACCACGGTGGAGCAGCTGGCCACCGCGATCCGGCTCGGGGTGTTCGTGCGGGACGAGTTCCTGCCGCCCGAGCGTGAGCTCGCGGCCCGGCTCGGCGTCTCTCGCACGACGCTGCGGGAAGCGATTGCCGCGCTGCGCGAGTCGGGCCTGGTGACGACGACGCGCGGACGTGGAGGAGGCACCCTGGTGACGTATGCCGGGACCCCGTCACAGCGCGGGGTCGGCGCCGCCCGCAGTGGTGCTTGGTTGACGGACGCCCTCGACTTCCGCCGCGTCGTCGAGCCCGGCGCCGCGTGGTTGGCCGCCCGGCGAGAGCTCTCGGGTGACCAGCGCGCCTGGC
>JBDTDY010000032.1:0-13619 GCA_039922835.1 Ornithinibacter sp. | reverse complement strand
GCGGCGTGCGCGGGATACTGCCACGGCATCTCCCTCGCCTCGGACATGGTCCGCGCCGGCACGGCACGCCACGTCCTCGTCGTCGGGGTCGAGCGGCTCTCCGACTTCACCAGCCGCGACGACCGCGGCACGGCATTCATCTTCGGTGACGGTGCCGGGGCTGCGGTGATCGGGCCCTCCGACACCCCCGGCATCGGGCCCACCATCTGGGGCTCGGACGGCGAGAAGTGGGAGGCCATCTCCCAGACCGACAGCTGGATCGACGTGCACGAGAAGAACCTCGGCTGGCCGCACATCGGCATGCAGGGCCAGACCGTCTTCCGCTGGGCCGTGTGGGGCATGGCCCCAGTGGCCCGCAGGGCCCTCGAGGCCGCCGGCGTCACCGTCGACCAGCTCGATGCCTTCATCCCCCACCAGGCCAACGTGCGCATCGTCGACGCGATGGCCAAGCAGCTCGGCATCCCTGCCGACGTCGCCATCGCCCGCGACATCGCCTACACGGGCAACACCTCCGCCGCGTCGGTCCCGCTGGCGATGGAGCGGATGGTGCGACAGGGTGAGGTCCCCCGCGGCGGCCTCGCACTCCAGATCGGCTTCGGGGCCGGCCTGACGTACGCCGCGCAGGTCGTCGTCATCCCCTGAGCACTGCCGCGACACCCCTCAGACCCCCGGGGGCCCACGGGTCACCCGGGCCAACACACCGATCCGAACCGAGAAGGAGCAACACATGGCACACAGCGAGCAGGAGATCCTGGCCGGACTGGCCGACATCGTCAACGAGGAGACCGGCCTGGACCAGGCCGAGGTCCAGTCGGACAAGTCCTTCACCGACGACCTCGACATCGACTCGCTCTCGATGATGACCATCGTCGTGAACGCCGAGGAGAAGTTCGGCGTGCGCATCCCCGACGACGAGGTCAAGAACCTCACCACCGTCGGTGACGCCGTCGGCTTCATCGCCAAGAACCAGTCCTGACCCGCACTCCCCGACCTCGTCTGTCAGGATGCTGCGACACGCCGCGTGACGGCCCCTGGACCAGCATTCTGACAGACGAGGTCGGGGAGGATCGGTCCACCCGGCAGCACGGCAGGACCCCCGTCCCTTCCCACGAGGAGCAGCAGGACACATGAGCGATCGTCGCGTCGTCGTCACCGGACTCGGTGCCACCACGCCCCTCGGCGGCACCATCGCCGAGACGTGGGATGGCATCCTCGCGGGCCGGTCCGGGGCCAAACCCCTTCCGCAGGAGATGCTCGACCGCTTCGAGCTGCCGGTCCACTTCGCCTGCACCATCGCGCAGGACCCGCTCGAGGTGCTCACCAAGGTGCAGGTGCGCCGGATGGACCCGAGCGCGCAGTATGCCGTGATCGCCTCCCTCGCCGCGATGGAGGACGCCGGCTCCCCCGAGGTGGACCCGCTCCGCCTCGGTGTGGCGATCGGCACCGGCATCGGTGGCGTCTGGACCCTGCTCGACCAGTGGGACAACCTGCGCGAGAAGGGTGTCCGGCGCGTCTTCCCGCTCGCGGTCCCGATGCTCATGCCCAACACGTCCGCCGGCAACGTCTCCCTGCTGCTCGGCGCCCGCGCCGGCGCGCACACCACCGTCTCCGCCTGTGCCTCCGGCGCCGAGTCGATGGGAACGGGCTACGACATGATCCGCGGAGGTCGCGCCGACATGGTCGTGGCCGGCGGCACCGAGTGCGCGACCCACCCCATCTGTTTCGCGGGATTCGCCCAGATGCAGGCCCTCTCCACCCGCAACGACGACATCGCCGGCGCCTCCCGGCCCTACGACACCGACCGCGACGGGTTCGTCCTGGGCGAGGGTGCCGCAGTGATGGTCCTCGAGGAGTACGAGCACGCGATGGCCCGGGGCGCCCGCATCTACGCCGAGTTCGCCTCGATCGGCATGTCCTCCGACGCGAGCCACATCACCGCGCCCGATCCCACGGGCGCCGGAGCCAGCCGGGCGATGCGCGAGGCCGTCGAGCGCGCAGGCCTGACCGACGCCGACATCGTCCACATCAATGCCCACGCGACCTCGACGCCGGTCGGGGACGTCGCCGAGGCCAGCGCCATCCGCCGCGCCTTCGGGTCAGCGGCAGACCGGATGCCGGTGAGCGCCACCAAGTCGAACACCGGGCACCTCCTCGGGGCGGCTGGCGCGCTCGAGGGGCTGCTGTCGGTGCTGTCGATCCACCACCGGCTCGCTCCCGCAGCGATCAACATCGAGAACCTCGACGAGGCCATCGACCTCGACGTGGTCCGCGGGGAGCACCGCGCGCTGCCCGCCGGCGACATCGCGGTGCTCAACAACTCCTTCGGGTTCGGCGGCCACAACGTCGCGCTCGTGGTGAAGAGCATCTGAGGCACGCTCCCCGGTGCGCCGTCGCCCTCAGCCCACCTTGTGGAGCCAGCGCACCGCGGCGCCGTCACCGGCATACCGGAAGGCTTCGAGCTCGGCGTCCCAGTCGGCGCCGAGCAGTTCCTCGATCATCTCGGCGATGGCCTCGGGGCTGCCCTGGGCCAAGGTGATCACCTCGCGAAGGCGGTCCTCGTTGATCACGGCGTCGCCGCTGGCGGAGGTCCACGTGTGGTGGATGCCGAGCCGGGGCGTGTGCGACCACCGGGAGCCGTCACAGCCGCGGCTCGCCTCCTCGGTCACCTCGTAGCGCAGGTTGTCCCAGCCGCGCAGGGCCGACGCCAGGCGCGCCCCTGCGCCCGGTTCCCCGGACCAGCTCAGCTCACCGCGCACCAGTGCGGGCGCGGCGGGTTGGGGGGTCCAGTCGATGGCCACCCGGGAGCCGAGGACACCCTCGATCGCCCAGATGACGTGCGGGCACAGTGCTTTGGGGGTCGAGTGGACGTAGACCACCCCCCGCGTGACGGTACGCGGCATCGCAACAGACATCCTGGCCTCCTTCGCGTGCGAGGGACGTCTTCCCCAACGCCGGTGCACGCGTGTGGCCACCTGGTCTGCCGGTGGTCGGTGTCACCCGATCCGGTATGCCGTGCGGCTTGCTCTGAAGGCACGCTGGGTGCCGTTGTGGGTCACATTGTGCCCCATCTGACCCGACTGCACCAGTGAGCCCACGCACCCCTGCTGTCCCGGCCGTCTCCGGACCGCCCGAACCACCGGTTGGGCGGGGCTCGGCACGTCGTGCACGGCATCGAGCGTGCGGCCCCCGGCACGGAACGAAGCGGCCGGTAGGCTCGCTGGCGGTCACCCGGCATCCGAGATGTCGCCGGTCGACCACCGGGGCGTTAGCTCAGCCGGTCAGAGCAGCGGACTCATAATCCGTCGGTCGTGGGTTCAAGCCCCACACGCCCCACCACGTCTCTGCGGGCCAGCAGGCCCCGGCAGGCCCAGCGCAGGGCCCAGCTGACCAGGTCTCCCGCACCCGTCTGGGCCAGGCTCGCCGGCGCGGGTGTCGTCGCCACCGGGGTTCAGGGTCTCCGACGTTGCGTCTGCCTCGCTCGTCGAGGGCTCACCGTGGGTGTGAAGAGGGTCACGTCAGGGTCGGTGTAGGAGTCGGTCACGGTCACCGTTTCGTCCCAAGCGGCTCGTCGGTACCGGCGCTGCGGTAGAACCACGAGCCGTCGCCGTTGCCATCCCGGTAGACGCCGTCAGGTCCAGCCTGACCCGGGGGCAACTTGCCGTGCTCGTTCCACGTCCCGCGCGGGTCGCTCGGGTCGGTCGGCGGCTCCTCGAACGGTCCCTGCTCGTCGTTGGGCGCGAAGTTCGCCCACACCGCGGGAACTGCTGGAATGGCGTCATGGCGGATGACCTCGGTGACGGCCAGGTGGTGGACCACCTCGGTCACGGCAGCCGTGGCCGGGATCGTCAGGATCCACGGTGATCCTTGTGACAGGCAGCCGCCCGAGGTCGTCAGAGGTGGAAGGCTGGGTGCAGCACCGGAAAGGGTGATCCGATGACGGGACGGCGTCCCATGGGAGCGGTCGACGCCATCTGGCTGTCGATGGACAGCCCCGACAACCTCATGGTCATCGACGCGATCATGACCCTCGAGGGCCCGCTCGACGCGGAGCGCTTCGAGGCCGTCGTACGACACCGCTTCCTCGAGCACTACCCCGTCTTCAGCCAGCGGGTCATCGAGCCGGCAACACCCCTGGGCATGCCCCACTGGGAGGATGACGACGAGTTCTCGCTCAAGCACCACCTCCACCACGTCGAGTTGCCACACGCGGCCGACGAGGCAATCCTGCAGCAGTTCATCGAGGAGAAGATGCAGGAGCCCCTCGACCGTCACCGGCCGCTGTGGCAGATCTACGTGATCGACGGGCACGGTGCTGGGGCGGTCGTGCTCGCTCGATTTCACCACGCCCTCGCCGACGGCATCGCCCTCGCGCAGGTGTTGCTCTCGCTCACCGACGACGATCCCGACGGCGACCTCCTCGCGACCGACGGCCCCGGTCGCAGCACCGCACGTGAGGTGCCGGAACCGAGCATCCTGCTTCAGATGGCCGAGCGGATCACGGGGCCTGTCTCGGCGGGCGTGCGGAGCGCAGTCCACCTGTTCGGCGAGATCCCTGCAGCCCTGCACCCGTCCTCAGCGCTCGAGGCGCTGACGACGGCGTGGCAGGCCGGGCAGGTCGCCGACAAGCTGCTGCTGGGCCGCAACCCCGAGTCGCCGGTCAACGGCACGCCCGGCCGGGCCAAGCGTGCCGTCTGGTCCGCACCTCGTTCGCTGAGGGACATCAAGCTGGTCGGCCGCGTGGCCGGGGCGACCGTCAACGACGTGCTCATCAGCGCCGTCTCCGGCGCGCTCAGCCACTACGTCAGCGAGCGCGGCGCGGACCCCGAGGACCTCTCGACGATGGTTCCGGTCAACCTGCGCGAGATGAGCCAACCCCTTCCCCGCGAGCTGGGCAACAAGTTCGCGCTCGTCATGCTGCCGCTGCCCACCAGCCGCCTCGCCCCCCTTCAGCGCCTCGCGGAGGCCAAGCGGCGGATGGACGCCATCAAGCTCTCACCGGAGGCCGTGCTCACCTTCGGGCTGATCACGGCCATCGGGCACACCAACACCCAGCTCGCCAAGCAGGTCATCGACTTCTTCGCCGGGAAGGCGATCGGGGTGACGACCAACGTCATGGGGCCGATGACCGGTCGCCACCTCGCAGGCACCCGGATCACGGGGATCCTGGGCTGGGTCCCCGGTTCGGGGCGACAGACGCTCGGGGTGTGCATCTTCAGCTATGACGGGGTCGTGCGGGTGGGGTTCAAGGTGGACGCCGGGGTGATCCGCGACCCGGAGATCCTCGTGAACGCCCTCGACGACGAGCTGGACACCCTGATCCGTCTCGCCGCCGCCGTCTGACCCAGGAGGTCACCATGCCCACCGACACCGCAACCACCACCGTCGTGGTCGATGCTCCCCTCGACAGCGTCCTGGCGACGCTGCGAGACGTGGAGAACCAGCCGCAGTGGGTCCCCGAGATCAAGGAGGTCGAGGTGCTCAGCCGCAACGAGGACGGCACCGTCCTCACGGCGCGCGTCGCGGCATCCTCACCGCTCGGCACCGACCGCTACACCCTCACCTACGAGCACGGACCCGTCGGGATGACGTGGCACCTTTTGGAGGGACGACTGCAGACCGGGCAGGACGCGACCTACGTGCTGAGCCCGCGCGTCGACGGTCGCACCGACGTCACCTTCACGCTGACGATCAGCCACAACCTGCCCCTGCCCGGCTTCCTGCGCAGCCGCACCATCAAGGGTCTGGCCACGAGCAACACCGGCGGTCTGGTCACGCACTTCTCCGACTGACCCCTCGGCCCCACCGCACCGCAGAAGTCCTTGGCAGTGCCTCCGGGGACCGGGAAGGCTGCAGTCGGCGGCCCTCAGCTGTCGAAGCCGACCCCGGCCAGGTCCAGGCCGCGCAGCCACAGGTTGCGCTTGCCGGTGCGGTCCTCGGCAGCCAACGAGGCCCGCGTGGCCCGCACCGCGGCATACCGGATCGGCTCCGGGGGGAACGGCATCGGCTTCTGACGCACCATCGCCAACCGGGTGACCTCGGTGTCCCGTCCATCGACGAGGTCGAGGGCGACACGCGCCCCGAAACGGGTCGAGGCCACGCCGAGACCCGTGTAACCGACGGCATAGGAGAGCCGACCGTCGAACGCGGTTCCGAAAACGGGGGTGAACCGCGACGTGGTGTCGATGACCCCACCCCAACGATGGGTGAACCGCAGCCCCTCGAGCTGGGGAAAGATGTCGAAGAAGTGCTCGGCGAGCAGCTCGTGCGAGGCCGACTGCTCCAGCGACGGGTCGATCCGCCCGGGGAAGTGGTAGTTCGCGTCGTAACCACCGAAGAGCACGCGGTCGTCGAGAGTGCGTCGGTAGTAGTGGAACTGGTTGCCTGCGTCGGCCAGACCCTCACGGCCCTCCCAGCCGATGCGACCCAGCTGCTCCGGCGTGAGCGGCTCGGTCATCAGCACGTGGTCGTAGACCGGCAGGGTGTAGAACGCGAGCCGCTTGAGCACCCCGCGGAACGCGCCGGTGCCCACGACCACGCGGTCGGTGCGCACACTCCCCCACTCGGTGCGCACCACCACGGCGCCGTCCTCGCGCTCGAAACCGGTCACCGCGGTGTCCTCGTGCACCCGCACGCCGAGGCGCTCCGCCGCTGCCGCGAGTCCCCACACCAGTCGCGCCGGGTCGACCAGACCGACCGTGGGGTCGAAGAGGGCACTGAGGTAGCGCGGGGAGTCGACCCTGGCCCGCACCTCGGCGGCGTCGAGGTGACTGACCGGGATGCCGTGCTGCCGGTGCAGGTCGAAGGACTCGCGGACCCCGGCCTTCTGGTGCTCGGTCAGCGCCATCGTCAGCTCCCCGGGGACGTGGAAGTCCGCGTCGATGCCGTATGCCGTGAGGCTCCGCGCGAGGGCGGCGAAGTTCTCCTCGCCCAACCGCTCCAGGGTCTCGATCTCTTTCGGCCAGCACCCGACTCCCTGGGCGAGCCCGTGGGTGAGGGACGGCGAGACGAAACCACCGTTGCGGCCGGACGCGGCGATGCCCAGGCGTCCTTTCTCCAGCACGACGACGTCGCGCGCCGGGTCGTCCTCCTTGGCCTGCACCGCGGCCCACAAGCCGGTGAATCCCCCGCCGACGATGACGAGGTCGGCCCGGTGACCGGAGCCGGTGAGCGCGGGCCTGGGGGTGGGCCGCTCCTCGCGGTCGGTCCAGAAGACGTCGGGCGTGGCGTCTGCGAGGGAGGCTCGCACGACCGAGGGGCTGGCAGTCATGACCCCATCATGCCGGTGACAGGATCTGACCATGACGCCGCGACTGCTCAGCGAGGACCTCACTGCCATGACCCTGGAGCACGAACCGCTCCCCACCGAGGAGGTCGTGGACGGCTCCCCGGGGGCCGGCGCGGTGACCCTCGCTGCGCTCGGTGGCGTGGAGGTCGGAGTCTGGGAGATGACGCAGGGAAGCGCGCGCGACACCGAGGTCGACGAGGTCTGCGTCGTCCTCTCCGGTCGGGGGACGGTGACCTTTGACGACGGCGAGAGCATCACGCTCGTGCCCGGCGTCGCGGTGCGCCTACGGTCCGGGGACCGGACCCTCTGGACCATCAGCGAGACCCTGCGCAAGATCTGGGTCGCCTGAGCCGACGCACTGCGCAGAACCGCCTGATCGCGGCATACCGGCCGGTATTGGTCTCGGTTGGGTCTCGATACCCCCACATTGGGCGGTGTGTTGTTGACCGATTCCGTGACCACGTCGTTAGGTTCAGTGCATGACTGAGCCCCTCGTCGTGATGGACGGCGTCAACAAGCACTTCGGCGACCTGCACGTCCTCAAGGACATCAACCTCACCGTCGGCAAGGGAGAGGTGGTCATCCTCATCGGTCCCTCGGGCTCGGGGAAGTCCACTCTCTGCCGCACGATCAACCGCCTCGAGACCTACGAGGAGGGGTCCATCACCATCGACGGCGAGACCCTGCCCGAGGAGGGCAAGGAGCTCGCGGCGTTGCGCGCCGACGTCGGGATGGTCTTCCAGTCCTTCAACCTCTTCGCGCACAAGACGATCCTGGAGAACGTCACGCTCGGGCCGATCAAGGTGCGCAAGATGAAGAAGGCCGACGCCGAGAAGAAGGCCATGGAGCTGCTGGAGCGGGTGGGCATCGCGCACCAGGCGCAGAAGTACCCCGCCCAGCTCTCCGGTGGCCAGCAGCAGCGCGTCGCCATCGCCCGCTCGCTCGCGATGGACCCCAAGGTGATGCTCTTCGACGAGCCGACCTCTGCGCTGGACCCCGAGATGATCAACGAGGTGCTCGACGTCATGGTCGAGCTCGCGCACAGCGGCATGACGATGGTCGTCGTCACCCACGAGATGGGCTTCGCCCGCAAGGTCGCCAACCGCGTCGTCTTCCTCGCTGACGGCCAGATCGTCGAGGAGGCTCCCCCCGAGGAGTTCTTCACCAACCCCAAGAGCGATCGCGCCAAGGACTTCCTCGGGAAGATCCTCACCCACTGACCACACCTGCACCACCCACAGATCCATCACCACAGGAGGAACACACGCATGAGGACACGAAGCATCGGGATGATCGCCGGGGCGGCCGCCCTGGCACTGGGGCTCAGCGCCTGCGGCTCGGACAGCGCCGACACGGGCTCGGGCAGCTCCGGTGACTCCGGCGGCAAGGCCCTCAAGATCGGCATCAAGTTCGACCAGCCGGGTCTGGGCCTGAAGCAGGGCAGCGAGTTCACCGGCCTCGACGTCGACGTCGCGAAGTACGTGGCGAAGGAGCTCGGCACCGCTGAGGGCGACATCCAGTTCGTCCAGGCCCCCAGCGCGCAGCGCGAGACGCTCATCGAGACGGGCCAGGTCGACATGGTCGTCGCGACCTACTCGATCACCGATGCCCGAAAGGAGAAGGTCTCCTTCGCCGGCCCGTACTTCATCGCCGGCCAGGACCTCCTCGTGAAGGCCGACAACACCGACATCACCGGCCCTGACAGCCTCGAGGGCAAGAAGCTCTGCTCGGTCACCTGCTCGACCTCGGCCCAGAAGGTGAAGGAGAAGGTGCCCGGCGTCAACCTCCAGGAGTTCGGCACCTATTCGGAGTGCGTGGCGGCCCTCGCGTCGGGCGCCATCGATGCGCTGACCACCGATGACACGATCCTCGCGGGCTACGCCTCCCAGAAGCAGTACGAGGGCAAGCTCAAGGTCGTCGGAGCACCCTTCTCCACCGAGAAGTACGGCATTGGCCTGAAGAAGGGCGACACCGCTCTGTGCCAGAAGATCACCGACGCGATCAACAAGATGATCAAGGACGGGTCCTGGCAGAAGGCCGTCGACGACAACCTCGGCAAGGCCGGGTACAAGCCGGGCGAGGGCAACCCGCCCACCCCTGACGCCTGCTCCTGACCGACCAGCCACACCGGGGGATGCCGGCCGCCACGTGGGCGGTCGGCATCCCCCGGGTCGGCTCCAATGAGAGGTGACGCATGGGCGACATCCTGAGCAACTACGACATCCTCGGCGCCTTCTGGGTGACCATCCAGCTCTCCGTCCTCTCCGCGGTCGGAGCGCTGGTGATCGGGACGATCATGGCGGTGCTCCGGGTCTCGCCCGTGTCGGTGCTGCGCGGCATCGGCACGAGCTACGTGAACGTCTTCCGCAACACGCCACTGACCCTGCTCATGCTCTTCAGCGTGCTCGGGATGTCGTTCATCCTGGGTCTGTCGGTCTCCGAGGACCTCAACCGCAATGCCTACTGGTGGGCCATCATCATGCTCTCGGTCTACCACGCGGCGTTCGTGTGTGAAGCACTGCGCAGCGGCGTCAACACGGTGCCGCCGGGCCAGGCCGAGGCCGCCCGCTCGATCGGACTGACCTTCGGACAGTCGATGCGAGAGGTGCTCCTGCCGCAGGCCTTCCGCGGGTCCATCGCCCCGCTCGGGTCGACCCTCATCGCCCTCATCAAGAACACCACCGTGGCAGCCGTCATCCTCGGGACCGCCGAGAGCGCCGGCCTGTTGGCCCAGATCACCGAGAACGAAGGATCCAGCTTGCCGACGTTCTTCCTCTTCGCCCTCGGCTTCGTCATCCTCACCCTCCCCCTGGGAGTGTTGTTCACCAACCTCTCGCGGCGACTGGCGGTCAAGCGATGAGCGCCGGATCCGTCCTCTTCGACGCACCGGGCCCCAAGGCCCGGTTGCGACACCGGATCCTCTCCGGAGTGGGGGTCATCCTCGCGCTGATCGTGCTGTGGCTCGTCATCCGCAAGATGGATGCCGCGAGCCAGCTCGAGGGCTACATGTGGAAACCCTTCATCACCGACCCGGAGGTCTGGACGCAGTACCTGGTGCCGGGCCTGGTCGAGACCATCAAGGCCGCGGCCCTGTCGGTCATCCTCGCCGGCGCGTTCGGTCTGGTCTTCGGGATGGGCCGGCTCTCGACCACCAAGTGGCTGCGCTGGACCTGCGGTGCCGTGGTCGAGTTCTTCCGCTCGGTGCCCGTGCTGCTGATGATGATCTTCTTCTTCTTCGGCTGGTTCGCCCAGGCCGACTGGCTACCGGACCAGTACGCCCCGCTCTTCGGCGTCGTGCTCGCACTGACGCTCTACAACGGCTCGGTCATCGCCGAGCTGGTTCGCTCCGGGGTCTACTCCCTCCCCAAGGGGCAGGCCGAGGCAGGCCTGTCGATCGGGCTCTCCCCCGCTCAGACCCTGCGCTCCATCCAGTTGCCGCAGGCCCTCACCGCGATGCTCCCCGCGCTGGTCGGTCAGCTCGTCGTGGTCCTGAAGGACACCGCGCTCGGCACGGTCATCCTCTATCCCGAGCTGCTCACGTCCAGCAAGAACCTCGGCTCGGCATACGCCAACACCGTGCCTTCCTACCTCGTCGTCGCGGTGATCTTCATCGTCATGAACTACGCCCTGACCCGCCTGGCGCGGGCCCTGGAGAAGTACCTGAAGAAGCGGGGCACGACGTCGGGCAAGCTCACGACCGAGGTGCCGAACATCGTCCAGGGCGGAGCCGAGCCGGGCGAGCCAGCCACCGCTGGGACTCGCATGGTGAGCGGGCGCACCCGCCGCTGCCACACCACGCGCAGTGCGTACGAGGAAGGGCCCGGACCAGTGGGCCGGGCCCTTCCTCGTCGTGCTCCCCCGGTTGGACTCGAACCAACATGTGCCCTTGTTGGACCCGACTGGACACAGGAGGACAGAAGAGGACTCTGACCTGCACAAATGTGGGCCTGGAGCACGACTCCAACTGCCCAGAAGGGGACGTTGAGAGACACGAAGTGCCGTACGATCCGATGCAGGAACGATGCAAGATCGCCGCGCCGTCGGTTCGGCCAGCAGACGCGCATGCGCTCGGGACGCTGGCAGGCGCGCTTCACGGTCCCGCTCGGTCACCCCTCCGGACGCGGGGGCCAGATCATCACAGGGCCCCACACTTTCGCATCGAACGCCCGTCAGCTGGGGCAAGGACCGGCTGTGGTCGCCGACCATGACCTCGACGCTGTCGCTGACGCGCTCGAGATGGTCAGCGACGCGCTGGCTGGGCGGGTGCGGTGGCGGGGCCGGTTCGAACCCTGGGAGTAGGGCCGCGACAGTCCTTTCGGCGAGCGGTGCCCACGACCAACAGTGGCGGATCTACTTCACCTGGGCAGCCGCCCGCCCGAGGACGTTGAGATCGTCGACTACCACTGATACGTGGGGCACCTGGTCCTGGCCTCGAGTGTGGCCGCGGAGGCGTTAGGCGGTGGCTTCGAAGTGCAGCCGTAGCCCGAGCGCGTGGGCGACTTTCATGACCGTGGCCAGAGAGGGGTTGCCGTCGGCGGAGAGTGCCTTGTACAGGCCTTCTCGACTCATCCCCGCTTCGCGAGCGATCTGGCTGAAGTTGCGGGAGCGGGCGATCGCACCGAGGGCAGCGGCGATGACCCTGGGGTTGTCGTCGGCGTCGTCGAGGACGGCCTCGAGGTAGGTGGTGACGTCTTCGAAGCTGTTCAGGTAGTCGGCGCTGTCGAAGGGGGCGAACGTCTCGTTGCTCATGGTCGGCTTCCTCTCCATTCTTCAGCGATCTGGTGCGCGGCTCGAATGTCGGCATCCTGGCTGGACTTGTTGCCGCGGTGAGTAGCAGGATGACCCGGTCGCCGTCTTGGAGGTAGTAGATGCGGTAGCCGGGGCCGTAGCTGATCCGCAGTTCGGAGACGCCGCGGCCAACGGGTTTGACGTCTCCAGGATTGCCGGCCGCTAGTCGGTTGATCCGGACCAGCACCCGCGCCCGAGCGCGGGGATCGTTCAGTTTTCTGAGCCATCGGTCAAAGGTTCCGGATCGGATGACCTCCACCATGTGTTAACTGTAGTTGACATCCTTGGCTGAAGCAACACGCGACCGACATCCAAGCTGGCTTGGGTGATGTAGGTCGACAGCGGAGTGACGCAGGTCCAGCCGCGGGTACCCCGCCTTGTCGATGACGTTGGTGTGTACCTGGAGGATTGGTTGTTGGTCTTCGTCCGTGAGCCTTTTCTGGGTCCTCGACGTTGGCGATCCGGACAGAGTGCCGCGGAGGTGCCCGTGGTCCTGTCCTGCGGGGTCGGGGAGTTCCGCGTTGGGGTGCGGTGTCGGTGGGTGCGTGACCATGACCGCCGTGTACTCGCCCGCCTACGGTCGGCGCGGTGAGGTCCCGGTGGCGCTCGTACGGATGAGCGTCTCGCGGCGATGTGGACAACCTCGAGGACTACTTGCCCTGACGCTCCATGGACACGACATAACGCGCCGCGTTATGCTTCGGTGGTGATCAGGTCGTTCGGGAACACCACGACCGAACGCCTCTGGTCGCGAGAACGCACCAAGAAGCTCGAACCTCGGAACGAGCGGACCGCCCTTCGGAAACTCGGCATCGTCGACGCCGCCGAGACCCTCGATGACCTCCGGGTCCCACCTGGTAATCGACTCGAGGCCCTGCGGGGCGACCGGGCCGGGCAACACAGCATCCGCAACAACCAGCAGTGGCGGATCTGCTTCACCTGGACCCCGGCCGGGCCCCAGAACGTAGAGATCGTCGACTACCACTGACCAAGGAGGAACACCGATGACGACAATTGCGCCGATCCACCCCGGAGAGGTCCTCCTCGAGGACTTCCTCACCCCGCTCGGGCTCACCCAGCACCACCTGGCGATCTCCATCAGCGTCCCGCCCCGCCGAATCAATGAGATCGTCCACGGCAAGCGCCGGATCACCGCCGACACCGCGCTCCGGATGGCCCGCTACTTCGGCACCAGCGACCGGTTCTGGCTCAACCTTCAGACCCGATACGACCTCGAGCTCGAGAAGGACCACCTCGGCGCCGCCCTCGACCAGATCCACCCTCTGCAGAGCGCCTGACCACCCGCGCGCTACGCGGCGCTGTGACGCACCTTTGCGCGTGTCGACTCCTGCCGGCCAAATGACTCTGGCGACTCGGTAACTTGACTTGCTTGCCGTCGCCCGGGAGTCAGGCGGCCATCGCTAGCACTGTTCGTTGGCGGGGAGGAGCATTGGTGCCATGGAGACGACATGGACGTTCGCGGAACTTCGCGAGGAGCTGCAGCGCTTCGAGAGGGGCGCGCGAGCGGCGGGCCTGATGGAGGCCT
>JBDTDY010000031.1:0-6611 GCA_039922835.1 Ornithinibacter sp. | reverse complement strand
GGCGGCAGGGCTCGCGACCAGTGTCGACCTCATCTACGGCACGCCGGGGGAGTCGTTGGCCGACTGGCGCGAGAGCCTCGACGCCGCGGTGGCCCTGGAGCCCGACCACGTCTCCGCGTATGCGCTGATCGTGGAGGAGGGCACCGCCCTGGCCCGTCACGTGAGCCGGGGGGAGGTGCCCGCGCCCGAGGGGGACGACGAGGCCGACAAGTACGAGCTGGCCGACGAGGTGCTCGCTGCAGCCGGGTTCGGCTGGTACGAGGTGAGCAACTGGTCGCGAGAGGTGAGCGGGCGGTGCCGGCACAACGAGGGCTACTGGCGCGGTGACCCCTGGTGGGGAGTGGGCCCCGGCGCGCACAGCCACGTCGGCGGCGTGCGCTGGTGGAACGTCAAGCACCCGAGGTCGTATGCCGCTGCGCTGGCAGCGGGGGAGTCACCGGCTGCCGGGAGGGAGACGCTCACCGCCGAGCAGCGCCGCGACGAGGAGGTGCTGCTCGGTGTGCGACTGCGTGAGGGGCTGCCGATCGGGCGCCTCGACGCCATCGGCCGCGAGGCCGTTGCCGGACTCGTGGCCGATGGTCTGGTCGAGGGTGTCGCTGCCGTGCGGGACCGGCGGGTGGTGCTGACCCTGCGGGGCCGGCTCCTGGCGGACACGGTGGTCCGCGCCCTGCTCGGCGTCTGAGGAGCGGGGTCTCGCCTACTTGACGAACTGCGGCGTCAGCGGCGGGGTCCACCACTCGCCGTTGTTCGCCTTGATCGCCCCGATGATGTGCACGATCACGGCGTAGAGACCGGCCGCGAGGATGAGCGGGATGCCGATGACCAACCCGATGATCGTCAGGCAGAAGATGATCCCCACGATGAAGCCGATGCCGGCGAGGATCTGCACGTTGAGGGCGTTCGCGGTGTGGTGTCGCACGAAGGGGCCCCGGTCCCGGAAGACGAGATACATCACCAGGGCGCAGACGAATCCGAGGGTGCCGCCGGAGAAGACGGTGGCGGCCAGGGCGACGCCGTGCGCGGCCATCCCGGTGGTGCGCTCGTCGTTCGGGGCCATCGGCGTCATGGGAACTGGCAGGTATGCCGGGGGCTGCTGCGCGTAGGGCGGCGGGGGCGGCGGCTGTACTGCCTCAGGGGCCGGCGGGTGCTCGGCGGTGGGCGCAGCCAGCTCGGGATGCTCCTCGAAGGCAGCGGTGGGGTCGCTGGGGGTGTCGGTCGGGTGGGGGCTCTGGTCGCTCATCTGGTGCTCCTCGTCGTGGTGGTCTCCAACCATCAAACACCCGACGCGGCCCGAGCCCCCCTGGTTCCGGGGTGAGTCCGGGGCCGGGTCAGGGTCCGGTCAGGGGTGACCCCGAGGGATGGGCGGGGCGTGACCCTCAGACCGGGGCGGTGACGAAGTCGATGAGCTCCTCGACCCGCCCGAGCAGCTCGGGTTCGAGGTCGGTCCACGAGTCGACGGAGCGCAGTATCCGCTGCCAGGCGCGGGCCAGGTCAGCCTGGGACTGGTGCGGCCACCCGAGGTGGGCTGCCACGCCGACCTTCCACGACGTGCTGCGCGGGATGACCGGCCACTGCTCCATCCCCAGGCGCCCCGGCTTCACCGACTGCCAGACGTCGACGTACGGGTGACCGACCACCAGGAGGTGCGCGGCATACGGCTTCACGGCCCTGGCCGCCTCCACGACCCGCCACTCCTTGGTGCCGGGGAGGAGGTGGTCGACGAGCACGCCCATCCGGCGGGTGCGCGTGGGTGCGAAGTCGCGGACCACGGCGGCGAGGTCGTCCACGCCGTCGAGCATCTCCACGACGACCCCCTCGACGCGCAGGTCGGCGCCCCACACCTTCTCCACGAGTTCGGCGTCGTGCTTGCCCTCGACGAAGATCCTCGAACCGCTCGCGACCCGGGCTCGTTGCCCGTGCACCGCTCGGGACCCGCTCGCGGTCCGACCCTGCACGGCCCTCGCGGCCGCCAGTCGGGTGTCGTTGGCGGCCCGAGGGGCGGTCAGGGTCACCGGGGCTCCGTCGAGGAGGAAACCCGGACCGAGGCGGAAACCCTTGGTCCTGCCTCGCCGGTCCTCCAGGTGCACCACGTGCAGCCCCCCGGCCTTCTCCACCCGAACGACGGCACCCACCCATCCCGTCTCGACGTCCTCGACGACGGTGCCCAGTTCGGCGGGGAGGTCGCTCGAGCGGCCGCGTGCCGGGCGTCGCCAGTCCCCACCGAGCACGTCGCCGCCATACCTGTCCGTCACGGCGCCGAGGGTAGCCCGCCTCGTGAGGACGGCACCCGACCGCCGCGCCGGGAGCCCACACCCTGCCGACCACGCCACCGTGTCGCGACTTTCGCGCAGCCGCCACCGAGCACGTAGAATTGGCACTCCGATCGTGAGAGTGCCAAGGGCGGTGCCCCGCGTGACGCCCACCCACCACCCGACCAGATCCAGCCACACCCGCCCCGGAGGTGACCGACGATGAGCGAGGACCGCCGACTGCGCGTGCTGCGCGCCATCGTCCAGGACTACGTCCAGACCTCGGAGCCCGTCGGGTCCAAGGCGCTGCTGGAGCGCCACCACCTCGGTGTCTCGGCAGCGACCGTCCGCAACGACATGGCCTCCTTGGAGGAGGACGGGCTGATCGCCGCGCCACACACCAGCGCCGGGCGGGTGCCGACCGACGCCGGCTACCGCCTGTTCGTCGACCGGCTCTCCGCGGTGAAGCCGATGAGCTCGGCGGAACAGCGAGCCATCGGCCAGTTCCTCGAGGGCGCCGTCGACCTCGACGACGTCGTCGACCGCACCGTGCGACTCCTCGCGTCGTTGACGCGGCAAGTCGCCGTCGTGCAGTACCCGTCGTTGGCGCGATCCGCGGTGCGCCACGTCGAGCTCGTGCCGATCGGTGCGGGCCGGCTGCTCGTGGTGCTCATCACGACCACCGGCCGGGTCGAGCAGCGCGTGATCGACGCGGGCGTCGACCTGCTCACCGACGATGGCGAGTCGGCCCTGTCGACCCTGCGCACCGAGCTCAACCGCGCCACCACGGGTCGCACCCTCGCCGAGGCGTCCTCCCACCTCGCGAGCGTGCCCGCCCTGCTCGAGCCCGGCCTGCGCGACCTCGTCCGCAGCATCGCCGCGGCCCTGCAGGACTCCCTCGTCGAGGAACGCGAGGAGCGCGTCGTGCTCGCCGGCACCGCCAACCTCGCCCGCGGTGGCGGCGACCTCACCAGCATCGGGCCGGTGCTCGAGGCCCTCGAGGAGCACGTGGTGCTCCTGAAGCTGCTGGGCACCGTCGCCGAGGAGGGTGGCGCCGTCGCCGTGCGGATCGGGCACGAGAACCCGTATGCCGGTCTGCGCTCCACCTCGATGGTGACCACCGGTTACGGCGCAGGCACCGACGTCGTCGCCGGCCTCGGGGTCGTCGGCCCCACCCGGATGGACTACCCCACGGCGATGGCCTCCGTGCGTGCCGTCGCGACCTACGTCTCGCGGATCCTCGCCACCTGAGGCGCACACCCAGCACCCTGTTCCCCCGACCGCTTTCCCGAAGGACCCCCCACCTGTGAACGACTACTACGCCGATCTCGGCATCTCGCGCGACGCCAGTGCCGAGGAGATCAAGAAGGCCTACCGGCGCTCGGCCCGCCGACTGCACCCGGACGTCAACCCCGGCCCCGAGGCCGAGGAGCAGTTCAAGAAGGTGTCCCAGGCCTACGACGTGCTCTCCGACACCGACAAGAAGCAGTCCTACGACATGGGGTCGGACCCCTATGGTGGCGGCGCGGCGGGCTTCGGCCAGGGCTTCTCGTTCAGCGACATCATGGACGCCTTCTTCGGCGGTCAGGGAGCCGGAGCGGGCCGCGGCCCGAGATCGCGCCAGACCCGCGGTCAGGATGCCCTGGTGCGCCTGGACATCGACCTCGGCGATGCCGTCTTCGGCGCCCAGAAGGACCTGATGATCGACACGGCCGTCGCCTGCGCGACGTGCCAGGGCGCAGGGATGCAGCCGGGCACCTCGGTGCGCACCTGCGACGTGTGCGAGGGGCGTGGTGAGATCCAGCAGGTGCAGCGCAGCTTCCTCGGCCAGGTCATGACCACCCGTCCGTGCATGACCTGCCAAGGCTTCGGCCAGCTCATCACCGACCCCTGCTACGAGTGCTCGGGCGACGGTCGGGTGCGCACTCGTCGCACCCTCACCCTGAAGGTCCCGGCCGGCGTGGACACGGGCACCCGCATCCAGCTCGCGGGCGAGGGCGAGGTGGGGCACGGAGCAGGCCCGGCCGGTGACCTCTACGTGGAGGTCGCGGTGCAGCCGCACGCCACCTTCCAGCGCCGCGGCGATGACCTGCACGCGACCGTGGAGGTGCCGATGACCGCCGCCGCACTCGGAGCGAGTCTGGAGATGGAGACCTTCGACGGCACCCAGGAGCTCGACCTGCGCCGCGGCACCCAGTCGGGGGACACCATCACCCTGCGGGGTCTCGGTGTCACCCACCTGCGCGGCCAGGGCCGGGGCGACGTCATCGTGCACACGATGGTGCACACGCCCACCAAGCTCGATCCCGAGCAGGAGGAGATCCTGCGCCAGCTCGCCAAGGCGCGCGGTGAGGAACGCCCCCAGGGGCGGGTCGCCAACCCCGCGGAGGGCTCCATCTTCGGCAAGCTCCGCGACGCCTTCAAGGCCCGCTGAGCCAGCGCTCATGACCCTGCCCCTGCACCTCGTCGCCCCGGAGGTCCTCGACGGCCTCGCCGTGGGCGACGTGGTGGTGCTCGACGGGCCTGAAGGGCGTCACGCGGCAACCGTGCGCCGCACCCGCGTGGGCGAGCACCTGCTCCTCTCCGACGGGTTGGGTCGCTGCGCCGAGGGTGAGGTGGTCGCGGTCGAGCGTGGAACCCTCGACCTGCGCCTCCTCCACGTGAGCGCCGACCCCGAGGCCAGCCCGCGCTTCGTCCTGGTCCAGGCCCTCGCCAAGGGTGGCCGCGACGACCAGGCGATCGAGGCCGCCACCGAGTGCGGCGTCGACGAGGTCGTGCCCTGGCAGGCGTCCCGCAGCATCGTGCAGTGGCGCGGGGAGCGGGGCGAGAAGGCCCGACGCGGCTGGGAGTCGGTGCTCCTCGCAGCCACCAAGCAGTCCCGGCGCACCCGCACCCCGGTCCTCGGGGCGACCTCGACCACCGCGGACCTCGTGGTCCGCACGGCGGACGCGGCTGCGGCATACGTGCTGCACGAGGACGCCCGGATGCCGCTCGCCTCGGTCACGCTGCCCGCCGCCGGCGACGTGCTGCTCCTCGTGGGCCCGGAGGGCGGGATCGCCCCCGACGAGCTCGCGAGCCTGACGGCGGCAGGGGCCCAGCCGGTGCGCCTGGGCACCGCGGTCCTGCGGTCCTCCAGCGCCGGGCCCGCGGCGCTCGCGGTGCTCAGCGCGATGTCCCGCTGGCGCTGACGGTAGGTTCGGCGGATGAGTGAGAGCACGAGCGAGGACTGCATCTTCTGTCGTATCGTCGCGGGCGAGATCCCCGCGGACGTCGTCGCGGAGTCGGCCCACTCCCTCGCGTTCCGCGACCTCGAACCGAGCGCCCCCACCCACGTCCTGGTGATCCCGCGGCGCCACGTGCCCGACCTCGCCGGTCTCGCCGAGAGCTCTGCCGAGGAGCTGGCGGATGTCGTCGCCCTGGCTGCGCGGGTCGCCGCCTCGGCGGAGCTGCCCGGCTACCGACTGGTGGCCAACACCGGAGCGGCAGCCCAACAGAGCGTCTTCCACGCCCACCTGCACCTCATCGGGGGACGAGAGCTGACGTGGCCACCGGGTTGAGGATCGTAGACTGGGGAGCACGATGACTGACGCGCACAACGACCATTCTCCCGACGAGGGCCTCGCCCCTGACCACCCCCACGTGCCACTGCACACCGTGACGATCCCGTCCGAGATCGACATGGTCACCCTGCTCGGTCCCCGCGACGAGCTGTTGCGCACCATGGAGCGCAAGTTCGCGCGGGTGCAGATCCACGTGCGGGGCAACGAGTTCCACATCGCCGGACCGAGCGCCGAGGTCGCGCTCGTCGAGCGGCTCATCGACGAGCTGCTCGACGTGATCGACGCAGGGCAGACGCTGAACACCGACGCCGTCGAGCGCTCGATCCAGATGCTGCGCGCCCAGACGGTGGAGCGCCCCGCCGACGTGCTGACGATGAACATCGTCAGCAACCGGGGGCGCACGATCCGGCCCAAGACGCTCGGCCAGAAGCGCTACGTCGACGCGATCGACGCCAACACCATCGTGTTCGGCATCGGGCCCGCGGGCACCGGCAAGACCTACCTCGCGATGGCGAAGGCGGTCGCGGCGCTGCAGGCCAAGCAGGTCAACCGGATCATCCTGACCCGGCCGGCGGTCGAGGCCGGCGAGCGGCTCGGATTCCTGCCCGGCACCCTCAACGACAAGATCGACCCCTACCTGCGGCCGCTCTACGACGCCCTGCACGACATGGTCGACCCCGAGTCGATCCCGCGGCTGATGGCCGGCGGCACCATCGAGGTCGCCCCGCTGGCATACATGCGCGGCCGGGCGCAGCCGTTGGACACCCAGATCCTCACACCGGATGGCGTTCGACGCTTCGGT
>JBDTDY010000030.1:0-3191 GCA_039922835.1 Ornithinibacter sp. | reverse complement strand
CGGCACATCGCGACAGCGAGTGGGTGCTCGGCTCCGGCTGGTCGATGTCGGCCTTCCCCGGCGGCACCCCGACCGCCGCGGCCCTCGACACGGTCGTCGGCGACCGCCCGGCCTTCCTGCCCAACCGCGACGGCCACGGCGCGTGGGTGAGCAGCGAGGCCATGCGCCGTGCCGGGATCGACCGCGACACCCCGGACCCGGCCGACGGGCGCATCGAGCGCGACGCCTCCGGCGAGCCCACGGGCACCCTGCACGAGGGGGCGATGGACCTCGTCGGGGCTCTGACGCCGCCGGTCAGCGACGACGAGCAGCTCGCCGGGCTGCTGCTGGCGCAGGAGCGTCTGCACGCCCAGGGCGTCACCGCCTGGCAGGACGCGATCATCGGCGTCTACGGCGACGGTGGCGACCCGGCTGCGGCATACGGACGGGCCAGTGCCGACGGCACCCTCACCGGCCGCGTGGTCGGAGCCCTCTGGTGGGATCGGGGTCGCGGTCTTGAGCAGGTGCCCGAGCTCATCGCGCGGCGAGACGCCCTCTCCACCGGCCGGTTCCGCGCCACGAGCATCAAGATCATGCAGGACGGCGTCGCCGAGAACTTCACCGCGTCGATGACCGAGCCCTACTGCGACGGTCACGGTCACCACACCGACAACTCCGGCATCTCGTTCGTGCCACCAGAAGTGCTGCTGCCCGCGGCAGTCGAGCTCGACGCCGCTGGCTTCCAGTTGCACTTCCACGCCATCGGCGACCTCGCCGTGCGCCAGTGCCTCGATGCCGTGGAGCACGCCCTTCACGCCAACGGCCGCCGCGACGCCCGCCACCACATCGCGCACCTCCAGGTGATCCACCCCGACGACATCCACCGTTTCCGCGAGCTCGGCGTGGTCGCCAACATGCAGGCGTTCTGGGCGGCCCTCGAGGCGCAGATGGTCGAGCTGACCCTGCCGTTCCTCGGTGAGCCCCGCTCGTCGTGGCAGTACCCGTTCGGCGACCTGCGTCGCTCCGGGGCGGCGCTCGCGATGGGCAGCGACTGGGCGGTCTCGACGTCCGACCCCCTTGCTGCCATCCACGTCGCGGTCAACCGGCTCATGCCGCAGGCCCACCGCGAGGGGGAGCCCGAGCACCCCGTGTTCCTCCCCGAGCAGCGCCTCGACCTCGCAACCGCGCTCACGGCATACACCGCAGGGTCAGCGTTCGTGAACCGGCACGACGACACCGGCACGATCCGGGAGGGGGCGCTGGCCGACCTCGTCGTCCTCGACCGTGACCCGTTCGCCGGCCCGAGCGAGGAGATCGGCGACACCCGGGTGCTGCAGACGTTCATCGACGGCCGCCGCGTGCACGCCGCCCCCGACGCCTGACCCCCGGGGAGGGGCGCGTCTCGGGTCGTGGACCGGGGATGCCGTGCCACCGGCATCCGGCCCTACAGTTCCCCTCGTAGGTCACGAGTACCAGCGACAAGCCCCGGCTCGCTGGTCAGCAACCCTCCTTCCGCGGTGGGGTGCTCCGGGTGACGACCTGGTCGACGCCGAAGTGGCGCCGGCAAGCGCGGGATCCCGGGAGATAACCCGAGGTCCTCTGACCTCGGGAGACCCCTCTCATGTCGATCGCCAGCAGCACCGTCCCCACCTTTCTGCGCCGCCCGCGGCTGCGCGCCGTGCCGAACGTGCCGGATGCCGGGCAGCCGGTCACCGTTCCAGGGCCCAGCGCTCCCGTGGCGCCGGTCACCACCCATGGTGACCTGCCCGCGGTGGTGCGCCCCGACCTCGTTCCCACCATCTCCGGTGACCTCGTCGACTACGCCAACCTCGACCACGGGGCCTCGACCCCGGCATTCGAGCGGGTGGTCCGTGCCGTCGACGCGGCCACCCGCACCTACTCCTCGGTGCACCGGGGCACCGGGTGGCTCTCCCGCGTGACGAGCGCCCACTACGAGGCGGCGCGTGACGAGGTCGCTCGCTTCGTGGGCGCCAGAGCGGGCGACGTCGTGGTCTTCACCCGCAACACCACCGACTCCGTCAACCTGCTCGCCCGCACGCTCCCGCGCCGCACGAGCGTGCTCGTCTTCGCCTCCGAGCACCACTCGAGCCTGCTGCCGTGGCAGCGGAGCGAGACCGTGCGCCTGCCGGTGCCTGCGAGCACGCAAGACGCCGAGGCACTCCTCGAGGCTGCGCTGGGAGCACTTCCCGCCGGCACCGCTCGTCGTCCCCGCCAAGCGCTGGTCGTGCTCACCGCCTCCTCCAATGTCACCGGCGAGCTGTGGCCCGTGGAGCGGCTCGCGGCCATCGCTCGTCGCCACGGGGCGAGGATCCTGCTCGACGCCGCGCAGTTCGCGGCCCACCGCCCGATCGACCTCGGCGCACTCGACGTGGACTGGGTTGCGTTCTCGGGCCACAAGATCCACGCGCCCTACGGCACCGGCGTCCTCGCCGGGCGTCGCGACTGGCTCGACGCCGCCGATCCCTACCTCGCTGGCGGAGGGGCCAGCGCGGAGGTCACCGAGCGGCACACCCGCTGGGCGTCTGGAGCCGCCCGCCACGAGGCAGGCAGCCCCAACGTCATCGGCGCCATCGCACTCGCCGCAGCCTGCGCCACGATCCGCGAGCACCGTGCCGCCATCGAGAGCCACGAGTCCGCTCTCGCCACAAGGCTTCTCGATGGGCTACGTGCCATCGAGGGCGTCGACACCTACTCGATCTTCGGTGACGCCCACGAGCGGGGCCCCGTTGTCACCTTCACCGTCGACGGTCTAGACAGCCTGCTCGTCGCCGCGGTGCTCTCGGCCGAGCACGGCATCGGTGTGCGCGCGGGCAAGTTCTGCGCTCACCTGCTCGTCGACACCCTGCTCGAGGACGGCACCGGTGGTCACGCCACGGCGGTGCGCGCCAGCGCCGGCCTGGGCACGACCGCTGCCCACGTCGAGCGGCTCCTGCTCGCCGTCGCGCTCCTCGCCGAGCACGGAACGGGAGCGGCATACCGGCAGGACCCCGAGTCCGGGTGGGTGCCGGTCGACGACACCCGCGAGCTCGATGCCCCGTTGCCCTGGTGATCCGTGGTCGAGGTCGAGCAGCCACCGAGGGGTCAGCCGGCCGCGCCTGTCACGACCTCGGCCAGAGGTGTCTGGAACGACCAGAGGTGGCCCTCGGGGTCACGCACCCCGTACTCACGCACTCCGTAGGGCATGTCGGTCG
>JBDTDY010000029.1:0-4876 GCA_039922835.1 Ornithinibacter sp. | reverse complement strand
CGCCCGTCACCCGCTGACCGTCATCCATCAGCACCGACCACCGCCACCTTCACCGAGCTGCCCCGACCTGCGCACCCGCCTCTCGTGTCGGCCCATCCTGGGACGGGAGTGACGAGTGGGACCGCTTCTGGCCAAATGGCCTTATCCCCCCGGCGACACGCCGAACGCGAGGTTGATCGGCGCGTCGCCGACGGCATACCGTCAGGGTCAACGGCTCGTGACCAAACTGTAACTCTTGGCTAAACCTTTAAGGTTACGCCGAGCGCAGATGGGGTTCCGATCCGTACAGACCTTCGCACCCGTAGGCATCACACGATCGACCGTCAGGAAGGCCCACTCCCGTGGCAGCAGCACCGCAGAACTATTTGGCCGTCATCAAGGTCGTCGGCATCGGCGGCGGCGGCGTCAACGCGATCAACCGCATGATCGAGGTCGGCCTCAAGGGTGTCGAGTTCATCGCCATCAACACCGACGCGCAGGCGCTGCTCATGAGCGATGCCGACGTCAAGCTCGACGTCGGTCGAGAGCTGACCCGCGGCCTCGGCGCCGGCGCCGACCCCGAGGTCGGCAAGAAGGCCGCCGAGGACCATGCCGAGGAGATCGAGGAGGTCCTCAAGGGGGCTGACATGGTCTTCGTGACCGCGGGCGAGGGCGGTGGCACCGGAACGGGCGGGGCCCCGGTCGTCGCCAAGATCGCCAGGGGCCTGGGCGCCCTGACGATCGGCGTCGTGACCCGTCCGTTCACCTTCGAGGGCCGGCGGCGCGCCAACCAGGCGGAGTCCGGCATCGCCTCGCTGCGCGACGAGGTCGACACCCTCATCGTCATCCCCAACGACCGGCTGCTCTCGATCAGCGACCGCGGCGTCTCCATGCTCGACGCCTTCCGCAGCGCCGACCAGGTGCTGCTCTCGGGCGTGCAGGGCATCACCGACCTGATCACCACCCCGGGACTGATCAACCTCGACTTCGCTGACGTCAAGGCGGTCATGCAGGGAGCCGGCTCGGCGCTGATGGGGATCGGCTCGGCCCGGGGCGAGGACCGCGCCGTCCAGGCCGCCGAGCTCGCCATCTCCAGCCCCCTCCTCGAGGCCAGCATCGACGGCGCCCACGGCGTCCTCCTCTCCATCCAGGGCGGCAGCGACCTCGGCCTGTTCGAGATCAACGAGGCGGCACGTCTGGTGCAGGAGGCGGCCCACCCCGAGGCGAACATCATCTTCGGGGCGGTCATCGACGACGCCCTGGGCGACGAGGTGCGGGTCACGGTGATCGCTGCCGGCTTCGACGGTGGCACCCCCGTGCGGCGCGGCGACGACCGGGCTCTCGGCACGATCCAGGGCCGGAACACCCAGCCCGCGCCTGCCGCTACGACAGCACCGGCTGCCGCTGCCCCGGCAGCGAGCGGCCCGGCCCAGTCCGACGGGAGGCAGTCCGCGTCCGGCGAGGGGGTCAGCACCGATCACGACTCCGCGCCGGTCGAGCCCGCCCGCACCCAGCCTGCCCCGCCGCGCACGGTCACCTTCGAGGAGAGCGACGACCTCGACGTGCCGGACTTCCTGAAGTAGCACCCGCCTCGGCGAGGAGCACGCAGCGGGTGGGCCGGATCTCCGGCCCACCCGCTGCCGTCTACGGTGGGGGCATGTTCGCCTGGCAGGAGGAGCGTGACGGCATCCGGCGTGCGGTGACCTCCCGAGAGGGCGGAGTGAGCACTGCCCCGTATGCCGGTCTGAACCTGGGCGCCCACGTGGGTGACGACCCCGGGGCGGTCGCGGAGAACAGGCGCCGGCTCTCTGGCGCGCTCGGGGCACCGGTCGCCTACATGGAGCAGTGTCACGGCACCGGTGTCGAGGTCGTCCACGAGGTGCCCAGCGCCCCGCCGCGGGTCGACGCACTGGTGAGCGCGACCCGGGGGCTCGCGCTCGCCGTGCTCGTCGCGGACTGCGTGCCCGTTCTGCTCGCCGACTCCAGCGCCGGGGTCGTCGCGGCCGTGCACGCTGGGCGGGCCGGGATGGCAGGAGGGGTGGTGCTGCGTGCGCTGGAGGCAATGGCGGACCTCGGCGCCCGCGATGTCGATGCCGTGGTGGGGCCGTCGGTGTGCGCCCGCTGCTACGAGGTGCCCGAGAGCCTGCGCGAGGAGGCGGCTGCGGCATCGCCGGTCGCGCCGGCCGTGTCCTGGACGGGAACGCCGGCGATCGACGTGGCCGCCGGAGTCGTCGACCAGCTGCACCGCGCGGGCGTGACCGTGCGGTGGTTGCCCGGATGCGCACGGGAGCGCACCGACCTCTTCTCGCACCGCCGGGACGGTCTCACGGGTCGCTTCGCCGGACTCGTGTCGGTGGTGGGCCGGTGAGCACCGCCCGCCGCGAGGAGCTCAGCGGGTCCCTCGCGGTGGTGCGGGAGCGGATCGCAGCGGCGGCAGTGGCGGCCGGACGGCATCCCGATGACATCGATCTCGTCGTCGTGACGAAGTACTTCCCCGCCTCCGACGTCGACCTCCTCGCCGACCTCGGCGTCACCGCAGTGGGGGAGAACCGGGACCAGGAGGCTGCGGCGAAGTGCGCCGAGCTGGTGCACCGCGAGCTGCTGAGCGTGCACTTCATCGGACAGCTCCAGAGCAACAAGGCGGCCTCGGTCGTGCGCTATGCCGACGTGGTGCAGTCGGTCGACCGGATCAAGCTCGTGCGCGGCCTCGACCGGGCGTGCGAGGCCGCGGGCCGGCGGCTGGAGGTGCTGGTGCAGGTGGGCCTCGACGGCAGCGGCGGTCGCGGCGGTGCCGACCCGGGGGAGGTGCCCGCCCTCGCCGCAGCGATCGCCGACTCGCCGGGGCTGCACCTGCGAGGGGTGATGGCGGTCGCGCCGCTCGGCAGCGATGCACGCGCCGCCTTCGACCGGCTGCGAGACATCGCCGAGGGGCTCCGGGCCGAGCACCCCGAGGCGACCTGGATGTCCGCGGGAATGAGCGGGGACCTCGAGGCCGCGGTCGCGGCCGGTGCGACACACCTGCGTGTCGGGTCCGCAATCCTCGGATCTCGTCCGCCCCACCGGTAACTTCATCCACGATGCACGGTGCCGAAAGAGGCGGGGCCGGCGACCAAGGAGCACTCAATGGCTGGCGCGCTGCGCAAGACGATGGTCTATCTCGGCCTCGCCGAGGACCAAGGCCGCTACGACGACGAGTTCTACGACGGCTACGACGGTGAGCAGCACGAGACCCCGGAGCCCCGCGGCGCCGACGTCACGCACCTGCCGACCCGTCACACCGTGGCCGAGGTCGTGCGCAGCCCCGAGGCCAGCGGTGTCTCGCGGATCACGACGATCCACCCCCGCACCTACAACGAGGCCAAGACCATCGGGGAGAACTTCCGCGACGGCATCCCGGTCATCATGAACCTCACCGACATGAGCGACTCCGACGCCAAGCGTCTCGTCGACTTCGCTGCAGGCCTGGTCTTCGGTCTCCGCGGCTCCATCGAGCGCGTGACGTCCAAGGTCTTCCTGCTTTCCCCGGAGACGGTTGAGGTCAACGCCGAAGAGGGCCCGGCCATCGCCGGGCGCACCGTCTTCAACCAGAGCTGACGGGGCGGCGCTCCCCACCGGGGAACCGTCGGTCACACTTCTTCCATGAATGCCGTGCGCGGGGTCCTGCACTTCGTCGTCTTCCTCTACTTCCTCGTGCTCATCGGCCGGGTCGTCTTCGACTGGATCCGGATGTTCGCGAGGGACTGGCGTCCGCGGGGCGTCGTGCTCCTGGCGGCTGAGCCGATCTACACCCTCACCGAGCCGCCACTTCGCGCCCTGCGCAAGGTGATTCCGCCGCTGCGTCTGGGTGGGGTGTCCTTGGACCTGTCCTTCATGGTGCTGTTCTTCGCCGTCTACCTGCTGCTCATCCTGCTGAGGTAGCGGGCCCGACACGGCCGCGGGGGACGCTTGCCGGGTGCCGGCTCCGGCTCCGGCTTTCCATCACCCTCCCGTGATCCCGTAGTCTGGCGCTCCGACCTCTTTCGCGCGCTTCTACCCCCCGGCGCGCGCCCGGAGCCGGATCACCGTGACCAGATGGCCAGCCCCAGGAGTTGACAATGGCGCTCACGCCCGAAGACGTCCTCAACAAGACCTTCACCCAGACCCAGTTCCGCCGTGGTTATGACGAGCGGGAGGTCGATGACTTCCTCGACGACATCGTGGCCGAGATGCGGCGGATGACCAAGGAGTCCGACGACCTGCGCGGAGACCTCAACACGGTCCGCGAGGACAAGGGACTCGCGCCGCTCGCCGCGCGTGGCGCCGTCGACACCTCGGCCCAGGAGCTCGAGGAGCTGCGGGCCAAGAACGCCACGCTTGCCGCGCAGGTGTCTGAGCTCGAGGGCAGCCGTAGCGAGCTCACGGCGCGGCTCGGTGAGTTCGAGGGCAAGAGCGGGGACGCCGAGGGGCGCAACGCCGAGCTCCAGGGCTCGATCACCACGCTGGAGAACCGCAACTCCGAGCTCGAGGCCACGAACTCCGAGCTCGAGGCCACGAACTCCGAGCTCGAGGCGAAGGTCGGCGAGCTCCAGGCCCACAGCTCCGAGCTCGAGGCGAAGGTCGGCGAGCTCCAGACCCACAGCTCCGAGCTCGAGGCGAAGGTCGGCGAGCTCGAAGGTCACCGCCAGCAGGCGGACCAGGCCCTCCAGTCCGAGCACCACGACGCCGGTGCCCAGAGCGACGAGCACCTCGCCACCCTCTCCGCACGCGTGGAGGAGGCCGAGCGCGAATCCCAGGAACGGATCGCCGCGGCTCAGGAGCGCGCAGCCCAGGCCGAGCAGGAGGCTGAGTCTCGGGCCGCCGCGGCCGCGCAGAGGGGTCAGTCCGAGCAGGAGTCCGGGGCGAGCGCCTCGGCGGTGCT
>JBDTDY010000028.1:0-7425 GCA_039922835.1 Ornithinibacter sp. | reverse complement strand
CGAAGCTCGCATCAGCCGCGTCGAACGTGTAGCCGCGGAGCTCCTTGTCCTTCACGGCCTTGAGCACCGGCGCGAGAGTCGCGCGGTCGGTGTCGTCGTCGGGGTCCAGGTCGAAGCCGAGCTCGCGAGCCTTGAGCTCGATCGACGCGCGGCCGGCCATGTCCGAGACCAGCATTCGCATGTCGTTGCCGACGTGCTTGGGGTCCATGTGCTGGTAGAGGTCGGGGTCCACCTTGATCGCGCTCGCGTGCAGGCCCGCCTTGTGGGCGAACGCGCTCGAACCCACGTAGGGCTGGCGCGAGTAGGGCGGCACGTTGGTGACCTCCGCGATCGCGTGCGAGATCCGGGTGGAGTCCTGGAGCCGGTGCGGATCGAGCAGCGGCAGCCCCGCCTTGAGCTGCAGGTTGGCCACCACCGTCAGGAGGTCGGCGTTGCCGGTGCGCTCCCCGTAGCCGTTCACCGTGCCCTGCACGTGCGTCGCGCCCGCGTCCACCGCCGCCATCGAGTTCGCCACGGCGCAGCCTGTGTCGTTGTGACAGTGGATGCCGACCCGCACGCCGGTCGTGCTCACGACGTCGTGGACGACGTCGGCCACCTGGCCGGGCAGCATCCCGCCGTTGGTGTCGCACAGGGCGACGACCTCCGCACCGGCCTCGGCAGCGACGGTGATCGCCTCCAGCGCGTAGGCCCGGTCGCTGCGGTAGCCGTCGAAGAAGTGCTCTGCGTCGAGGAACACGCGGCGACCCTCACCGCGCAGGAAGCTCACGGTGTCGCGGATCATCTCGAGGTTCTCGGCCAGCGTCGTGCGCAGCGCGCGCTCGACGTGACCCGCGTGGGACTTGGCGACGAGGGTGACGACCTCGGCCTGGCTGTCGAGCAGCGCGCGCACGAGGGGGTCGGTGTCGGCTCGACCGCCGGCTCGACGCGTCGCACCGAATGCCGCGAGCGTCGCGTTCTGCAGTCTGAGCTCGGTCGCCGCGCGGGCGAAGAACTCGGTGTCCTTGGGGTTGGCCCCCGGCCAGCCACCCTCGATGAATCCCACGCCCAGGTCATCGAGGTGCCCCGCGATGGCGAGCTTGTCCGCGACGGAGAGGTTGAGCCCCTCCTGCTGGGCGCCGTCACGCAGCGTCGTGTCGTAGACGTGGAGATCGGTCATGAGCTGTTCACCCGGATCGGTATGCCGGTCACCCGGCGTCTCGCGCCCCGGCCCGTGAGGGCCGGGGCGATGACGTGTGCTGTTGCCGCTCATTGTCGTGGCCAGCGCTGCTACCGCTTCCCCCGGGGGTGTGGGGGGCGGGCACCTGCTCATCCGGTGCGCCGCTCCCGCGGACGTTCCCGACAAGCAAAAGACCCCCCGGGTGCGGGAGGTCTGCGCGACGAGGAGGTCTCGTCGCGCTAGCCGATAATGATTGCGGTGGTGGCCGCATCACGGAACGTCACGGGGCGAGCCTCCCACGAAGGCGACCACCCGGCATACGACCAGTCCACATGCTGGGCGCGCCAAGACACCCGCCCTCCCCGCCCCGACTCATTGCGCCCCACCCACGTCTGACCCACGCCACGGGGGCCAGGAGCGTGGCTGGGGCGCAAGAAGTCGGGGTCAGAGCTCCCACCAGGCGTCGAGCCCGGGTGGTTCGGCGACGTCGACGCGCTCGCCGACGCGCGGCACCGCGACCTGGACCCCGTGGGTGGCGGCAGCCACGAGCAGCCGCTCGACCGGCTCGGCCCACGGGTGCGGCGCCAGCACGAAGGTGCACCAGTGGATCGGGACGAGCACCCCGCCGCGCAGCCGCCGCGTCGCCTCGACCGCCTCTTCCGGGTTGAGGTGGATGTCGTGCCACGCCGGGTCGTAGGCCCCGACCGCCATGAGGGATGCCGCGAACGGTCCGTGCTCGGCGCCGATCCGGTCATAACCCTCGAAGAAGCCGGTGTCACCGCTGAAGAACACCTTCCCGCTCGCGCCTGCGAGGACCCACGACGCCCAGAGGGTCCCGTCGCGGCGCAGCCCACGACCGGAGAAGTGCTGCGCCTCGACCGCCGTCACCCGCACGTCACCGACGTCGACCCCGTCCTCCCAGTCGCACTCCACGACCCGCTCGGCCGGCACGCCCCAGACGTCGAGGTGCGCCCCGACGCCGAGAGGCACCAGGAAGACGGCGTCAGTGGTGTCTGCCAGCGTGCGCACCGTGTCCATGTCCAGGTGGTCGTAGTGGTCGTGCGAGATGACGACCGCATCGATGTGGCCCAGCCCCGACAGCGGTACCGGCACGGCGTGCAGGCGCCGCGGGCCGACGTGCTGGCTCGGTGAGCACCGTTCGCTCCACACGGGGTCGAGCAGGAGCCGCACGCCGTCGAGCTCCACCAGGCACGACGCGTGCCCGAACCACGTGATGTTGACCCCGTCGACGGCGGGCTCGCGCGCCGCACTGACCACGGGGATCGGCGCCGCGGGGTGCCGCAGCGGGGCGTTCTCGCGGAATCGCCGCATCACGTCGCGCTGCCCTTGGGGCATCGACGACGTGCTGCGGGAGGTGTTGTGGAAGGCACCCGCGCGAAAGCTTCGCGAGCGCTTCATCCGCTCGAGCCTGACCCCGTCGGGGCGAGCACCCATGGCGGCGTTGAGGTTGCGCCCGGTCACCGCGAGGGCGCCCAGGGCGCTGGCCGCGCCGGCGGCGATGGCGAGCCGGTTGAGTCTGGTCACCCGCCCATTGTGCGCGCGGAGTGCTCCGGTGCCTGCACCGCGGCCACCAGGGCGGTGAAGAGCCGCCCGTCCTCCCCCATCTCGGGGTGCCACTGCACCGCGAGCCGGAAGCGTGATGCGGGGTCCTCCATCGCCTCCAGGGTGCCGTCCTCGTGCCAGGCGCAGGGCAGGTATGCCGTGCCGACCAACGAGTCGGCCCGCACCCCCTGGTGGTGGTAGGTGGGGACGTCGAGCGGCTCCACGCCGAGGATCCCGGCGAGCCGGGTGCCCTCGACGACACCGACGTGGTGCGAGGCGTAGACCCCGGGTGCGGGGCTGTGTGCCTCGTGCCCGACCACATCGGGGAGGTGTTGGTGCAGTGCGCCGCCGACTGCCACCGCCAGGACCTGCATGCCGCGACAGATCCCCAGCACCGGGAGGTCGCGCTCGGCAGAGGCCCGAGCCAACGCGAGTTCCCAGGAATCACGGTCCGGCCGCGGCGACTGCGACGTCTCGTGCGGCGTTCCCCCGTATCGGGCTGCATCGACGTCGACCCCACCCGCGATCACGAGGGCGTCCAGCCGGTCGAGCACCTCTGCCGCCATCGCCTCGTCGGCGTCGGCCCTCGGGGGCAGCAGCACCGCGAGCGCCCCGGCTTTCTCGAGGTGCTCCACGTATCCGTGCGGGAGCACCGTGCTGCGTTGACCCACCCAGGGGTGGCGATCCACGTCCTCGACGTAGCAGGTGACCCCGATGACCGGCCGACGACCGCTCACAACGGGGTGACGTAGGCGCCGGAGATGCCCCCGTCGACGAGGAATGTCGACGCAGTCATGAAGCTCGACTCGTCGGAGGCGAGGAAGAGGACGGCGTTGGCCATCTCCTCCGGCTCGGCGAACCGACCCATCGGCACGTGCACGAGGCGGCGCTCGGCGCGCTCTGGGTCGGACGCGAAGAGCTCCTGCAGCAGAGGGGTGTTCACCGGCCCGGGGCACAGCGCGTTGACGCGGATTCCCTGGCGCGCGAACTGCACACCGAGCTCGCGGCTCATCGAGAGCACCCCGCCCTTGGAGGCGGAGTAGGAGATCTGTGACGTGGCAGCACCCATGACCGCGACGAAGCTCGCGGTGTTGATGATCGACCCGGAGCCCTGCGCGACCATGTGCGTCAGGGCTGCCTTGCAGCACAGGAAGACGGAGGTGAGGTTGACCTCCTGCACCCGGCGCCACGCCTCGAGGTCGGTGTCGAGGATCGAGTCGTCCTCCGGAGGGCTGATGCCCGCGTTGTTGAACGCGATGTCGAGGCGGCCGAAGCGTTCGACCGCCGTGGCGAAGAGCGCGTCGACGTCATCCTTGTCGGCGACGTCGCAGTGCACGTAGGCACCGCCGACCTCCTCGGCGAGAGCCTCACCGGCGGTATCCGCGAGGTCGCCGATGACGACGCGAGCGCCCTCTTGCGCAAACCTCCTCACGGTCGCCAGACCGATGCCGGAACAGCCGCCCGTGACGACTGCGACCTTTCCCTCGAGCCTGCCTGCCATGCCCACTCCTATTCCTGGGTGTCGATGAAGACGTTCTTGACCTCGGTGAACGCATCGAGGGCGTCCGGCCCCAGCTCGCGGCCGATCCCGCTGGCCTTGAACCCACCGAAGGGGGTGCCGTAGCGCACTGCGCTGTGGCTGTTGACGGAGAGGTTGCCCGCGTCGACGCCTCGCGCGACGCGGATCGCGCGCCCCACGTCGCGGGTCCAGATCGAGCCCGCCAGACCGTATGCCGTGTCGTTGGCCTTGGCGATGGCGTCGGACTCGTCGTCGAACGGCATCACCGCCACGACCGGCCCGAACACCTCCTCGCGCCACACCCGGTCCTGGGTCCCACGGGGAATGACGACGGTCGGGGGGTACCACCAGCCGACCCCATCGGGTGCGCTGCCCCGGAAGGCGACGTCGACCTCGTCGTGGCCACCCTCCGCGGCCTCCTCGACGAACCCCCGGACGGTGTCGCGCTGCCGAGAGCTGACCAAGGGACCCATCTGGGTCTCCTCCTGACCCGGGTCACCGACCACGACCGCCTTGACCGCCGCCTCGAAGCGTTCCATGAATGCATCGAACACGCTGCGCTGCACAAGGATCCTGGTGCGGGCACAGCAGTCCTGACCGGCGTTGTCGAGGAAGCTCATCGGTGCGGCAGATGCAGCCCGGTCGAGGTCAGCGTCGGCGAAGACGATGTTGGCCGACTTGCCACCGAGCTCGAGGGTCACCCTCTTGAGCTGGTCAGCCGCCTTGCGCATGATCCCTTGACCGACCGCGCTCGACCCGGTGAAGCACACCTTGCGCACGTCCGGGTGGGTGACGAACCGCTCCCCCACCACCGAGCCCTTGCCGGGCAGCACGGTGAACACACCCTCGGGGAGTCCGGCCTCCAGGGCGAGCTCGGCCAGCCGCATCGCCGTGAGCGGGGTCAGCTCTGCCGGCTTGAGCACCACGGTGTTGCCGGCGGCGAGAGCAGGCGCCATCCCCCAGCCGGCGATGGGCATGGGGAAGTTCCAGGGGACGATCACCGACACGACGCCGAGGGGCTCCTTGAAGGTGACGTCGAGACCCCCCGCCACAGGGATCTGGCGGCCGAAGAGTCGCTCCGGTGCTGCCGAGTAGTAGCGCAGGACTGCCGCGACGTTGCCTGCCTCCCACCGGGCGTTGCCGATGGTGTGACCTGCGTTGCGCACCTCCAGCAGGGCCAGTTCCTCGACATGCGCCTCGACCGTGTCGGCGAAGCGCCGGAGCAGCATCCCGCGGTCCGCAGGGGTGACCGCTCGCCAGCTGGGCCCGACCTCGACCGCACGGGCCACGGCGGAGTCGGTCTCCTCCACGCCCACCAGGTCGATGGTGCGGAAGACCTCCTCCGTCGCGGGGTTGACGACGTCGTGCGTGGTGGCGTTCGTGCTCATCGGGTGCTGCTCACAACCTTTCGAATCCGCGGACCCGCTCCCAGTCGGTCACGGCGGCGTTGAAGGCCGTGATCTCGACGTCGGCAGCGTTGACGTAGTGGTCGACGACGTCGTCGCCGAATGCCGCACGCGCCATGCTCGACCCAGCAAGGCGATCCCGCGCGGCAAGCAACGTCGCAGGCACGTGGTCGACGTCGGCATCGTAGGCGTTGCCCTCCAGTGCCGGTTCGAGCGGGAGCTCGTGCTCGATGCCGTAGAGCCCTCCCGCCAGCATCGCTGCCACCGCGAGGTAGGGGTTGACGTCGCCCCCGGGCACCCGGTTCTCCATCCGCAGGCCCGCGCCGTGGCCGACGACGCGCACGGCACAGGTGCGGTTGTCCCGGCCCCAGGAGATGGCCGTCGGAGCGAACGACCCCGCCGCGAACCGTTTGTAGGAGTTGATGTTGGGTGCGTAGAAGTAGGCCAGGTCGGGCATCGTCGCCAACACTCCGGCCAGGAAGTGGTCCATCAGCGTGCTCTGGCCCCCGTCCCGGTCGTCATCGGCGAAGACGATCTCCCCGTCCGTGCCGCGCAGGGAGAGGTGGATGTGGCACGAGTTGCCCTCCCGCTCGTCGTACTTCGCCATGAAGGTCAGCGACGTGCCGTGGGCCGCCGCGATCTCCTTGGCAGCAGTCTTGTAGACGACGTGGAGGTCGCAGGTGCGCACCACCCCGTCGTAGAGGAAGCCGATCTCGTGCTGCCCGAAGTTGCACTCCCCCTTCGCCGCCTCCACGATCGCTCCTGCGGCATACATCTCGTTGCGGATCTCGCGGAGCACCGGCTCCACCGCGCTGCCACCCAGAACCGAGTAGTCGACGTTGTAGCGGTTCGCCGCTGTGAGGCCCTGGTATCGGCGGTCCCACGCTGCGGCGTAGGTGTCCTCGAAGAGGATGAACTCCAGCTCGGTGCCAGCGATCGCGCTGAAGCCGAGGGCCTCGGCGCGAGCCACCTGCGCCTTGAGGATGTCCCGCGGGGACTGGCGCACGGGGCCCGACCCGTCCAACCATGAGAGATCGCACAAGATGGTGACCGAGTGTGGTTGCCCGGGCGTGCGGTGCAGGGTCTCCAGATCCATGGCGAACTCGAAGTCGCCGTAGCCCTTCTCCCAGGAAGACATCTCGTAGCCGGCCACGGTGTTCATGTCGACGTCGACCGCCAACAGGTAGTTGCACCCCTCGACTGCTCCGTCGAGCGCGTGGTCGAGGAAGTAGTTCGCGTGAAGCCGTTTGCCGAGGAGTCGACCCTGCATGTCGGTGAAGGCGACGATGACGGTGTCGACCTCCCCGCGAGAGACGGCCGCTCTGAGGTCATCGACGGTCATCCGTGGTGGTGCGCTGTCGTGGATCGAGGTGGGCATGAAGTTCTCCTTCGTCATCCGATGAGGCCGCGGAGCAGGGCGGAGGTGGCGTCACAGTGTTCCTCCATGGTGGTGCGGGCGCCCTCGGGGTCGCCGCGCAGCACTGCGTCCACGACGGCGTCGTGCTGGTCGCTGGAATGGCTGATGTTGGTGCTGAGCACCGGGATGGCGGAGAGCATCTCACCCAGCGCCGCCTGCGCCCTGGTGACCGACTCGATGAGCATCGGTGAGCCGCACAAGGTCGCGATGGCGAGGTGCAGTCGGCTGTCGGCGATCCGGTGCGCTGCGCCGTGCGGGGCGGCCCGGACCTCCGCGGCTGATTGGACGAGCCAGGCGCGCTGGTCACCCGAGAGCTCTCGCCGGGCGGCCAACCACGCGGCGCCGGGCTCGACGACGCGGCGGA
>JBDTDY010000027.1:0-3275 GCA_039922835.1 Ornithinibacter sp. | reverse complement strand
GAGCTTCGTGGGTGGTCGGGGAGGGGTCAGGCGAACTGCCAGGAGCGCTTGCTCAGCCCGAACCAGAAGCCGTCGATGACGCTGCGGGCGTCGATGCCGGCGACCGAGGCCGCTCCGAGCGCCACGTAGAGCGGCGCCCAGTGCTCGGTGCGCGGGTGTGCCTCGCGGGCGGCCGGCGCCTTGGCGAGGAAGTCCAGAACGGCATCCACGTCCCCGGCTGCGAGGGTCTCGTCCGCCCAGTGGTCGAACTCCGCGGATGCCGTGGGCGGCGGCGCGTCCGATGGTGCGCCCGGGTCGAACCAACCGAGGTTGTGCGTGGTGAAACCGGACCCGACCACGAGCACGCCCTCGTCGCGCAGCGGTGCCAGTCGCTGCCCGATCGAGAAGAGCCGCCGGGGGTCCAGGGTGGGCATGGAGAGCTGCAGGACAGGGATGTCGGCGGCCGGGAACATCTCCTTCAGGGGCACGTAGGCACCGTGGTCGAGGCCGCGCGCCGGGTCCTGGTGGAGGGTCTCGCCGGCGCCGTCCAGCAGCCCCGCGACCGACTGGGCGAGCTCCGGCGCACCCGGTGCGGCATAGGTCATGTCGTAGTAGTGCTGGGGGAAGCCCCAGAAGTCGTAGGTGAGGGGCACATCGCCGGTCGTGGCCGACACCGACGTCGGCGCCTGCTCCCAGTGGGCCGAGACGATGAGGATCGAGGACGGCGTGGGGAGGTCCTCGGCCCAGGAGGAGAGCTCAGCGGTCCACGTCGTGTCGTCGGCCAGCGGCGGGGCGCCGTGGCTGAGGTAGAGCACGGGTTGGAGCGGCGCGGGCGGGGCGGTCATCGGGTGCTCCTTGGGCGAGAGTGACGTGGACCGGAACGACGTGGCGCGTGCGTTCCTTCCCCGCCGGGGGTCTGTCGTGGTGTGCTGGCCGGGACCCGAGACGCGACCGTCGATCCGACCGAGCGCCCTCGCCATCGAGCTGCGGACTGGCGCCGAGCCGGACCGCTCGGTGATGCGCTCCGCGCTGGAGGCTGCGTTGGGCGGTGACCCCCAGGCCCCGTCGAGTGAACAGGACGCGCCGTCTCACCCGGCGCCCAGACGGCGTGTTCTGTTCACCCGACGGGAGGGCGGGTCGGTCAGCGCGGCGCAGCGACCCACCCGTGGACAAGGGACCGCTCGGCGGCGACCCTGGCGGGCCCGCCGGATCCTGGTCTCCGAGCCGCTCATCGCGGGCACGATGCAGGCCTGGGACTGGATGCACCTGGGGACCTCCGCGCTCCTGTGGGTCGGCGTGCCCTGGCCGCGGGGTCCTGGCGGGTGCTGACCCAGGAGGTGAAGTAGCGCAGCAGGCAGGGCAGCCCGGCGTGGCGGGGCCCGGTTGCACGATTCACCGGGCGTGGCGCTACGGTCAGGGCGTCTCCACGTCGGAGCAGCGACGAATCCGCTGCACGTGGCTGACGGAAACGGACAGGTACAAGCAGTGGGCACAGGACGCAAGCTCGTCATCGTGGAGTCCCCGGCGAAGGCCCGGACGATCGCCGGTTACCTCGGCAAGGACTGGGACGTCGAGGCCTCGGTGGGCCACATCCGCGACATCCCCACCCCGAGTGAGATGCCGCCGGAGATGAAGAAGGGCCCGTTCGGGAAGTTCGGGATCAACATCGAGGACGACTTCGACCCGGTCTACATCGTCGACGCGGACAAGAAGAAGAAGGTTCGCGAGCTCAAGGCCCTCCTCAAGGGCGCCGACGAGCTCTACCTCGCCACTGATGAGGACCGCGAGGGCGAGGCGATCGCCTGGCACCTGCTGCAGACCCTGGAGCCCAAGGTCCCGGTCAAGCGGATGGTCTTCCACGAGATCACCAAGGAAGCCATCCAGCGGGCCGCTTCGCAGACCCGTGAGCTCGACACCCGCCTGGTCGATGCCCAGGAGACCCGCCGCATCCTGGACCGGCTCTACGGCTACGAGGTGTCGCCGGTGCTCTGGCGCAAGGTGAAGGCAGGACTGTCCGCCGGGCGTGTGCAGTCCGTCGCCACCAGACTGGTGGTCCAGCGCGAGCGTGAGCGGATGAAGTTCCGCACCGCCAGCTATTGGGACGTCGACGCGGACGTCACCCCCGACACCGAGGCCAACATCTTCACCGCGCGGCTCACAGGGGTCGACGGGCAGCGCGTGGCGACCGGTCGAGACTTCGCTGACGACGGCACCCTGACCAACGAGAAGGCCACCCAGCTCGACGAGGCCGCAGCCACCGGCATCGCCGCCGCGCTGCGCGCCGCGGACGTCACGGTGACCGAGGTCTCCGAGAAGCCCTACACCCGGCGACCGAGCGCCCCCTTCACGACGAGCACCCTCCAGCAGGAGGCTTCGCGCAAGCTGCGGCTCAACAGCCGCAACGCGATGCGGGTCGCACAGCGGCTCTACGAGAACGGCTACATCACCTACATGCGGACCGACAGCACCACGCTGTCCGATGCCGCGACCACCGCGGCGCGCCAGCAGGCCCGGGACCTCTACGGCGCCGACTACGTGCCGGATGCGCCGCGACGCTACGAGAAGAAGGTCAAGAACGCGCAGGAGGCCCACGAGGCCATCCGTCCGGCCGGCGACCGCTTCCGCACGCCGGCCCAGGTGCGGGGCGAGCTGCGCGGGGAGGACCTCGCGCTCTACGAGTTGATCTGGAAGCGCACCGTGGCCTCGCAGATGGCCGACGCCCGCGGCTCGACGGCGTCCCTGCGCCTGGGTGCCACGCTCGACGACGGTGCCCCCGCGCGCACCGTCGAGCTCTCCGCGAGTGGCACCGTCATCACCTTCCGGGGCTTCATGGCCGCCTACGAGGAAGGCCGCGACGAGCGTCAGTCCGCCCGCAAGAAGGACGAGGCGGCCGAGGAGCGTCGTCTGCCCAAGCTGGGTGAGGGCGCCGAGCTCACGGTGCGTCGCGCCGACGCGCTCGGGCACGAGACCTCACCGCCCCCGCGCTACACCGAGGCCACCCTCGTGAAGGCGATGGAGGAGCGAGGCATCGGCCGCACGTCCACCTACGCCTCCACGATCGGCACCATCCAGGACCGAGGCTACGTCTCCAACCGAGGCTCGGCGCTGGTCCCCAGCTGGCTCGCGTTCGCGGTCACCCGGCTCATGGAGGAGCACTTCAGCCGCTTGGTGGACTACGACTTCACCGCCTCCATGGAGGAGGACCTCGATGCGATCGCGCGCGGTGACCAGGAGCGGGCCGTGTGGTTGCGCCGCTTCTACTTCGGTGACGAGGCGACCTCCAGCGAGGGCTTGCG
>JBDTDY010000026.1:0-4692 GCA_039922835.1 Ornithinibacter sp. | reverse complement strand
GGTGAGCACAGCACCGGCCAGGCCATCGACTTCATGATCTCCAGCCGCTCCCAAGGCGATGCCATCGCGGCATACGTGCAGGCGAGCGCAGGTGGCATGGGAGTGAAGTACGTCATCTGGCGCCAGCGCTACTGGGAGCCGGGCTCCTCCTGGCGGGGCATGGATGACCGTGGTTCGCCCACCGCGAACCACATGGACCACGTGCACGTCACGGTCAACTGACCACGTCCTCCGGATGGCTCGTCAGGCCGTCGGAACCCGGGTAGATCGGTGCGGATCCGACTCTCGAGGCGGTCGCGACACCACAACCTGAGAGGGGCCTGTGGCGCGTCGTGACCGATTTGTGACATTGGCCCGCGTGCGTGTTACGTTCTTCGCGCTCGCCTTTTCCGAGGGGGGTGCCCGAGGTGGACGCCGAGTCCTGTCACCACCAGAGGCCGTGACGCGCTACCGCTGGCAGGAGCGGGGGAACCACATCTGGTGCCCGACCCACCGGTCGGTCGCCTTGGGGTGAAGTCGGCCGGTCAACTCGACCGGGCGGCCGGGCAACCTCAGCCCGAACCCGACAGCTCACCCCGTAGGCGCTGAGAGGCTGACTGTGCACGAAATCACCCGTTCGGGGCGCCATCGCGGCGCGGCCCGTTACAACCCCGCGGCCGAGTTGTCCACCATCGTCAAGAGCGCCGGCCAGACGGGGATCAAGGTCTCCGCGGTTCTCGCGGCGTCCGGCGGTCTCGTCGCGGCATTCGCCCTCCCGGCCCAGGCTGCCACGCCCGCGGCGGTCTCCACGGTCTCGACCGCGGACACCACTGCCGGTGTCCAGGCGCTGACCGCTGCCCCCGGTGTGCAGGCTCTGGCTCTCGCGCCCGCTGTCGTCGCGCCGGCCGCTGCCGCGCCGGCGTTGACCGACGTCGTCGGTGTCTCCGGTGTCACGGCCGTTGCGAAGCCGAAGCCCAAACCGAAGCCCAAGCCGGCTCCCGTCGTCCAGGCAGTGTCGGCGCGCTCCGACCAGTCGGGCACCGCATCGCGCTCGACCAGCCCGACGAGGAACACCTCGACGAGGAGCAGCCCGCCGAAGGCCAGCCCGCCGAAGTCCAGCTCACAGACCACCGCGCCTGCGCCGAGCCGCAATGTTCCGGCCGGCACCAGTGGCGTCGTCAACATCGCGCGCACACTGCTCGGCATCCCCTACGTCTACGGGGGTTCCACTCCCTCCGGCTTCGACTGCTCCGGGCTCACGCAGTACGTCTTTGCCAAGGCCGGCAAGTCCATCCCGCGGACCGCCTCGGCCCAGCAGCGGGCGGCCACCCCGGTCAGCAACCCCCAGCCCGGCGACCTGGTCTTCTACGGCTCTCCTGCCTGGCACGTGGGCATCTACACCGGCAACGGGATGATGATCGACTCCCCGCGCCCCGGGAAGTTCTCCTCCGAACGCAAGATGTTCTCGGGCGTGACGGGCTACGGCCGCTTCTGAGCCACCCCTCGTGCCACCCTCGACGCCTCGTGACCCCTGTGGTCCGGGGCGTCGCGGCGTGTGCGGGGCGGCGCCGCACGCTCGCTCAACCGGTGGGGGCAAGCGCTCGCTGGAATGCCGTCGTGGCCCTGTCGGAGAAGAGCACGAAGCGCACGAGATCCAGCGGCATGTCGCGGGAGAGAGCGGATCGAACCTCCGCCACCGCAATGTCTGCCACGGCCTCGACGTCCCAGCCGTAGGCCCCTGCGCTGACTGCGGGGAAGGCGATGCTGCGCGCCCCCACGTCGACCGCCACCTCGAGGCTGCGCCGGAAGCACGACGCGAGCTGGTCCGGGTCGGTCTCACCGCGGTGGCTGTCGGGGCCGACGGTGTGGATGACCCAGCGGCACGCGAGGTGGCCGGCACCGGTGGCCACGGCATCCCCGACGGGCAGTCCCCGCGGGTATGACGACCGTCGGAGCTCACGGCATTCGCCCAGAAGTGCCGGACCGGCCGCGGTGTGGATGGCGCCGTCGACCCCACTTCCGCCCAGAAGGGTGGAGTTGGCGGCGTTGACGATCGCATCGACCTGCTCCGTGGTGATGTCGCCGCGGACTGCCTCGATGCTTCCCATTCCCACACGGTATGCCGTGTTCCGGGACGAGGGAGGACGCACGGGGTGCCAGGGCTGGCGGGGCGATTGCGGGGCGACTGGGCGTCGCTCCCGGTGCCGTCGAGCCCGATCATCGGGAAGGGTGGTGTCATGACCGTGACGAGCGAGGCGCAGGCCGCCAGGCCGGTGCCTGCCTCGCTGGTGGTGGCGGCAGCTCTGGGGACACTGCATGCAGCCGTCAGCCTCTACTGGGCCGCAGGCGGCACTGCCCTGCTCTGGTCGCTCGGCACCGGAATGATCCAGCGTTTCGCAGGTCGTGAGTGGCTCCTCGTGCCGATCGGGCTCACCAAGCTCGCTGTGGCGCTCACCCCGCTCTTTCTCGCCCGATCGGGG
Organism: Ornithinibacter sp.; assembly: GCA_039922835.1. GTDB lineage: Bacteria > Actinomycetota > Actinomycetes > Actinomycetales > Dermatophilaceae > Fodinibacter. The sequence continues at coordinate 2,233 of JBDTDY010000026.1, read as the reverse complement.
TGGCCAGCACCGCGCGTGACCCGAGCCGTGTGTTGGCTCGGCGCCGCGGGCCTGGTGGTCTGGGGCGGGCTGAACACCGTCGTCGGCCAACTGGTGCTCTCCGGGGTGATCGACCCGGAGGGGGGCTACGACCGGCCCGGGATGCTCGGTCACGCCTGGTTGTGGGACCCGCTGTTCCTGCTCTGGGGAGGTGCTCTCGTCGTGGGGCTCCTCGTGTCACGGATGGCGCGCCGTGGGCCCGTCGAAGGAGTGAGCTGAATGCCCGAGATCTGGACGATCGGTCACTGGACGTGTCCGGAGGCGACCTTCATCGGCCGGCTTGCGGACCACGGCATCCATCTCCTGGCGGATGTCCGAGCCCACCCGGGGTCGCGCTCGAGCCCCCAGTTCGGGCGCGACGCGATGACGCAGTGGCTGGAACGGGCGGATATCGACTACGTCCACCTCGAGGACCTCGGCGGCCGGCGCCGGAAGCAGGACGTGGACCCCGACATCAACCGCGGATGGCACAACGCGAGCTTCAAGAACTACGCGGACTACACGATGCTGCCGGGCTATCAGGGCGGGGTGGAGCGGTTGACAGGGCTCGCTGACGCCGGCCGGGTGGTCATCATGTGTGGGGAGCCGATGCCGTGGCGCTGCCACCGGCTCCTCATCTCCAACACGCTGACCGCCCGCGGCTGGACCGTGAGGCACATCATGGGTGACGGGGAGCCGCGGGTGCACGAGCTCGGACAGTGGGGTGCGACGCCGGTCCTCGACTCCAACGGGCAACTCACCTACCCCGGTTAGGGTCTGCGGGTTCCGTCTGGGGCACCATCCGGGCGAAGGTCGAGGGTGCCACCGCCAAGAGAGCGAGCGATGGTGGGGACCGTGACCACAGAAGCGGTGGAGTTCCGGGCGATGTGAGGCGGTGCGTGCTGCGAGGATGCCGTTGTGGCAGATATCCGGAACAGCCACGCATCCGGAGGCGGGGACGCGGCGCGGTTCGACCCCCGCCGTCGAACGCATCAGGGTGAGCACCGCTTTCCTCCCGCGGCTGCCGTCCTCGTCGCCGGCGTGGTCTACGCGACGTTGCCGAGCAGCCTGACTCTCGGCCCGCGCTACATCGTCCCGGCCGTGGAGGCGGTCCTGCTGGTCGCCCTCGTCGCGTCCAACCCGGTGCGCCTGGTGCGTCAGACCCGCTGGTCGCGGTGGGTCTCCATCGGGCTCGCTGGGATCGTCGTGCTCACCAACCTGCTCTCGTTGGGCTTGCTGGTCAGCGCGGTCGCCGACCCCAAGGCGCCTGCCGATTCGTTGCTGGTCGCGGCGATGCAGGTCTGGTTGACCAATGTCATCGGTTTCGCATTGTTGTTCTGGGAGCTCGATCGTGGTGGCCCCGTCGCGAGGCGCGAGCTGCCACGGCATGCGATGCCGTTGGCCGACCTGCGCTTCTCCCACGACGAGGACCACGACGCCGTTGACGAAGTCCGTCGAGGGTCGAGCAAGGACGCTGGGTGGGTGCCCGTCTTCGTCGACTACCTCTACGTCTCGTTGACCAACTCGAGCGCGTTCAGCCCGACCGACACGATGCCGTTGACCTCGCGTCTGAAGATGCTCATGGGCATCGAAGCGACGGCTGCGCTGTTGACGTCGCTCATCGTGGTGGCCCGGGCGGTCGGATCCCTGGGCGGTGGTGGAGGCGGATGACACGAGGCGAGCCATCATGACTGAGAGACCGGGCCTGCGTTCGGGCACCTGCTGCCTCGGCCTCGGACCCCGCTCAGGCCGCGCTGTCGCGGCGTCGATCCTGACGACGCCGACCGGCTGCTCGGGCGCGTCACTGCGGTGAAGCGGTGAGGATGTCCTGGAGCAGCCCGTAGGGTCGGGCATCCGGGAGGCTGTCGGCCTCGTCCCAGAGGTGGGCCCACGTGGCGGCTGTCGAGATGCACCAACTCCTGTACGAACGGCTCCCGTTCCGAAAAGTTGTCCGACCGAATGTACTCCGGCGAGATTCCGCACTCCGTGATGACCGACCTACGGACTGGGTTGGCTGCTGGTGCACGGAAGGTGCAAACGGCGTCTTCCGCGGACGCACCCATCACGGGCGACCGCTGTGTAGCAGTTTGGCGAGGACCGTCCCATTGACGGTGATGGGTCAGCTCACGCCCAGAACGAGCGAAGCGGACTGTCGTCACTCTTGCCCAACCGGGGCCGGGCAAGGGTGGGGCCCATCCGACTTTGCTTGTTGTGC
>JBDTDY010000025.1:0-11682 GCA_039922835.1 Ornithinibacter sp. | reverse complement strand
GTTCGAAGCTGATCGTTGCCTCAGTTTCTACATCCCCGCCGCGCCGTGCTTGCGGTCGCGCCCGTCGAGTCTGACCACCACGCCCGCCCCCAAACAGCCCGCCGAGCAGGTCGGAGATGTCGAAGTCTTGTTGACCACCAGCACCTCCGCCGCCGAAGCCACCCGGTTGACGGAACTGCCCGAACATGCTGCGTTGTTCGTCATACTCCTTGCGTTTGTCGCCCGAAGATAGCACCGAGTAGGCCTCGGACACTTCTTTAAAGCGCTCCTCGGCTTGCTTGTTGTTGGGGTTGGAGTCGGGATGGTTGTCGCGTGCCAACGTGCGATAGGCCTTCTTGATGTCGGCCGCTGACGCGTCTTTCTTGACCCCAAGCGTCTTGTAAAAGTCCTTCGTCGCCCAGTCACTGCTGCTCACGCGAACACCTCCCTACTCAGTTTCGCCGTTGTCCTGTGCCGGTGCGTCTTCTGTGGCTGTGTCTGGTGCGGCTGGCTCGCTCGCCGCATCGACGACGCTGACCTGCGCATGCCGGATGACGTCCTCGCCGACGCGATAGCCGGTCCGAATGACCGAATCGACCGTTGTCGTCGTGACGTCGGCCGACTCACCGGCGTGGAATAACGCCTCGTGCAGCCGGGGGTCGAACTCATCGCCCTTGGCCCCGAACACCTCGAGGTTGTGACCTTTGAGGGCCTGCTGGAGCGAGTCGGCGACAGCCTTGAAACCACCCACCAATTCGCCATGTTCGTCAGCGCGGCCGATGTCATCGAGAACGGTCAGGAGCGAACGAAGCACGTTGGCCTCGCCCTGCGCCCTGATCAGTACCCGATCGCGGTCGACGCGGCGCTTGTAGTTGACGTACTCGGCCTGCAATCGCTGCAGGTCCGCAGTGCGTTCAGCGAGTTGCTCCTCCGGCGTGGGTTCTACCGGCTCCTCGGGGACTGCCGGCTCGGCCGAATCCTCGGCGTCCACAGGGACTTCCGATTCTTCGGCCGAGTCGATCGGCTCATTCGGGTCGGCGCCAGGCGTCGGCTTGGTCACTTCGTCTCACCTTCGGAACTAGCACCCTCATCGTCGACAATCTCAGCCTCGACGACATCATCATCGTCATCGCCCGCGTCGGAACTCGAGGCACCATCTGCCGATGGATTGGCTGCCTGCTCGGCCGCCGCCGCTTCATACATTGCGGTGCCCATCTTCTGGCTGGATTCACCGAGCTTAGATACGGCGCCTTGGATCGCTTCGAGATCTTCGCCCTTGAGTGCTTCACTCAGCGCGGCGGTGTCGGCCTCAACCTCAGCCTTGAGGTCAGCACCGATCTTGTCGCCGTTCTCGGCCACGAACTTCTCCGTCGTATGAACGAGCGACTCGGCCTGGTTGCGGGTGTCGATCTCTTCGCGCTTCTTGCGATCCTCTTCGGCATACTGCTCGGCGTCCTTGACCATCTTGTCGATGTCGTCCTTGGACAGTGCCGAGCCGCCGCTGATCGTCATCGACTGCTCCTTGCCGGTGCCACGGTCCTTGGCGGAGACGTGCACGATGCCGTCGGCGTCGATGTCGAACGTGACCTCGATCTGCGGGACGCCGCGTGGTGCCGGCGGCAGACCGGTCAACTCAAAGGTGGCCAGCAACTGGTTGTTGGCCGCCATCTCGCGCTCGCCCTGGAAGACCTGGATGAGCACCGAGGGCTGGTTGTCCTCGGCCGTGGAGAAGACCTCGCTGCGCTTGGTCGGGATGGCGGTGTTGCGCTCGATGAGCTTGGTGAAGAGCCCCCCCTTGGTCTCGATGCCCAGGCTGAGCGGGGTGACGTCGATGAGCAGGACGTCCTTGCGCTCGCCCTTGAGGACCCCGGCCTGCAGGGACGCGCCGAGGGCGACGACCTCGTCGGGGTTGACGCTCTTGTTGGGCTCCTTGCCGCCAGTCATCTCCTTAACGAGAGCGCTCACGGCCGGCATGCGGGTCGAGCCGCCGACGAGCACGACGTGGTCGATGTCGGACAGCGCCACACCGGCATCCTTGATGACGTTCTGGAAGGGCTGCTTGGTGCGGTCGAGCAGGTCCTTGGTCATCTGCTCGAACTGGGCGCGGGTCAGCGTCTCGTCGAGGTGGATCGGTCCGTTCTCGGACATCGACAGGTACTGCAGGGAGAGGTTCGTCGAGCTGGCGCTCGAGAGCTCCTTCTTGGCCTGCTCCGCGGCGTCGCGCAGACGCTGCATCGCGATCTTGTCCTTGGACAGGTCCACGCCGGAGGTGTTCTTCACGATGGTGAGGAGGTGGTTGACGATGCGCTCGTCCCAGTCGTCGCCGCCGAGCTTGTTGTCACCGCTGGTGGATCGGACCTGGATGGTGGAGAAGCCGTCGTCCGGGTCCTTGCCCACCTCGAGGAGCGAGACGTCGAAGGTGCCGCCCCCGAGGTCGAAGACGAGGATGAGCTCGTCCTCCTTGCCCTTGTCGAGGCCGTAGGCCAGTGCCGCGGCGGTGGGCTCGTTGACGATGCGCAGGACCTTCAGGCCCGCGATCTCGCCGGCCTCCTTGGTGGCCTGGCGCTCGTGGTCGTCGAAGTAGGCGGGGACGGTGATGACGGCATCCGTCACGTCCTCACCGAGGTAGGCCTCGGCGTCGCGCTTGAGCTTCTGCAGGATGCGGGCGCTGAGCTCCTGGGGGGAGTACTTCTTGCCGTCGATGTCGTCCGACATCCAGTCGGTGCCGATGTGGCGCTTGACCGAGCGGATGGTGCGGTCCGCATTCGTGACGGCCTGGCGCTTGGCGATCTCGCCGACGAGCACCTCACCGCCCTTGGAGAACGCGACGACCGACGGCGTGGTGCGAGTGCCCTCGGCGTTCGCGATGATGGTGGGCTCGCCGCCCTCGAGGACCGCGACGGCGCTGTTGGTGGTGCCGAGGTCGATGCCGACTGCACGTGCCATGTGGGGTGTCTCCTTCGTACTGGGGTTGAGTGCTCCGGACTCAAGTTAGACGACGCCGGATGCCGTGGCAAACCGAGCCTGTCCAACTTGCGTTCACTCGACTCAACTTCGAGACTGCCCTCGATGTTCCCGGGTCGCGTCACGGCGAAGGTCCGGCACCTGGCGGCAGCAGCAGACGGGGACGTGCCTGACCCGACGGCACTCCTGACCCGTGCCGAAGCGCATGGCGCGCCGCAGGACAGGCACTGGGGGCCACCCCGGGCGCCCGGGCAAGCTCATCTCGTGTTGGGCGCTGCTCAACTGCCTGTTCGGGTGAACGAGAGTGCCAGCTTCGAACGACTAACGTGACGGCGTGCGATCTCTTGGGTGGCGGGTCGCCGCTGTGTTCGTCGTGGCGGTCGCAGTGATCTCATCGGGCCTGGCGCTGGTGCGCGAAGGTCTCGAGATCGACGGCGACGTGCTCGCGCTGGCGCAGTACGGGCCCGCACTGGCCGCCCTGGTCACCTGGCTGGCCTTCCGGCGCCGTCTGGGCGACGTGATGCCGGCGGCCGTGAGCACCCGCCAGGTCCGTGCGCACACCGTCCTCGCAGTGGCGGCGTGCGCGCTCTTCGCCCTCCTCCTGTGGTTCGGGTATGCCGTGGTGGGGGGGCGCGAGACGTTCGGCATCCGTGCCGTTGGGGAGACGCCCTTCGCCGTCATCGCGGCCATCTGGCTGTTCGGTGCGACGGCCGAGGAGGTCGGCTGGCGCGGGGTGCTCCAGCCCTCGCTGGAGAGCGTGCTGCCCCGCTGGGGTGCCGGCATCCTCACTGGCCTGCTCTGGTCGGTGTGGCACCTGCCCCTCTTCGCCGAAGGAGCCGCCATCGGAGCCGTCTTCATCGCGTCGACCACCATCCTGGCCGTGCTGATGGCCTATCTCGGCAACGGTTCCCCCCGCCAGCGCGTGATCACCGCGTCGGTCGTGCACTGGTTGGTCAACGTGGCGATCCTCGTGGTGGCCGGCACGAGCATCGCCCTGTCCGAGCTCCTTCCCGAGCTCGCCGCGATCAGCATCACCACACTGGTCTTCCTCGGGCTCTTCGCCCGGGCCCGGTCGGCGCGGGCAGCCGCAGCAGCCACACCGAGCACCAGCGTCGCTCACACGTAGCAGGGCGTCCGCGTCGGAAGACAGCGAGCCGCTCGAGCAGCACGCACCGCCACCGCGTCATGGGGGTCGGCGCAGGACGCTCCGGGTCGCCTCCACCAACCTACGATGGTCGGAGTCGGACGGAGGCCCATGGATCAGAGCGAGGTCACTCGTCGCGCGCAGGAGCGGGCGGCGCGCACCGCGCCCGGGGCACGCCACCGGGTGCCGGCGCCAGACTCCTCCCTCCTGCCGCCGGGGCCACGACTGCCCCGCATCGTGCAGAGCTCGGGGACGCTGCGTTTTCGGCACCGGTTCATCCCGTGGGCGCACCGCCGCTACGGCGACGTCTTCACCCTTCGCCTCCTCCCGGGCGACCGGCCGATCGTGTACTTCTCCCGGCCGGAGGCGATCCGTGACATCTTCGCCGGGGACCCGGACGTCTTCCACGCCGGCGAGGCCAACAGCATCCTCGGTCCGGTCATGGGCGAGCACTCCCTGCTCCTCGTCGACGGCGCGGAGCACCGCCGCGCCCGCACCCTCCTCCTGCCTGCCTTCAGCACCCGCGCCCTGCGGGGGTATGAGGCCCTGGTCACCGAGGTCGCCAAGACCGAGGTGCTGTCCTGGCAGCCCGGCGTGCCCTTCCGGAGCTTGGACCGGATGAACTCCCTCACCCTGCAGGTCATCATGCGCGTCGTCTTCGGGGTCACCGACGAGGAGCGACTGGTGGCGCTGCGACCGCTCATCCGCTCGGTCGTCGACGTGAACCCGGCGGTGCTGCTGGGCTGGGCTCTCCCCCCGCTGCGTCGCATCGGCATGTGGCGCCGCGCCGCGGACGCCGTGCGCGATCTCGACCTACAGGTCTACGACCTCATCGGCGAGCGACGCGCCGCAGCCGACCTCGACACGCGCACCGACGTGCTCTCCCGGCTCATCCGGGTCGATGCCGACGGAGATCACCTCTCCGACGCAGAGCTGCGCGACCAGATGGTCACCCTGCTGCTCGCAGGGCACGAGACGACCGCGACCGCTCTCGCCTGGGCGCTCCAGGAGGTGGGTCACGACGAGGGACAGCTCGCCCAGGCGCGCCACGCGGCTCGCACCGGCGACGACGACTACCTCGAGGCCGTCGTCAAGGAGTCGATGCGCCTGCACCCGGTCATCCCGATGGTCGTGCGCGTCCTGCAGCAGCCAGCACGGGTCGGTGGCGTCGACCTCCCTGCCGGAACGACGGTCGCGGCGTCCATCCTGCTCGCGCACTCGAGCCCGGACAACCACCCCGACCCCACCGCATTCAGGCCCGCACGCTTCACCGGCACAGCCCCGCCCGCCAACACCTGGCTCCCGTTCGGCGGTGGCGTGCGTCGGTGCATCGGCGCTGGCTTCTCGCTCATGGAGGGCGTCACGGTGCTCCGCGAGGTGCTGACGACCTACGACGTCCACGCGATCGCCGACGAGGCGCCACGGGTGCGCAACATCACGAGCGTTCCCCGTGGCGGAGCTCGCATCGTCGTGCGCGCCGCTCCCTGACCTCCCTGGGGCCATCCACCTGACCGTCACCGGACCACCGCCGACCGCGGGACGAACCCCGTTGCAGCCCACCGTGGGTAGCACGTGGTGCCGGCCCCGCCGCTGTGGATCTGCAGCTCGTCGCCCTCTGTCAACCTTGCCCATCAGGCGATTCAGGTCGTGACCTCGGCGTGATCGCGCACCGCACCCCTTCGGGTCTACCGTGGGAACGGGAGGTTCACATGCGTTCATCACGACGACTCGCCGGGATCGGAACCGCGGCACTGGTGGTGCTGGCCGGGTGCACCACTGACCCCGACCCCTCACCGACCAACGCAACTCCGACGACTGCCAGCCCGACGACTGCCAGCCCGACGGCATCCGAAGCATCGCCGTCACCCTCGACACCCACTCCCGCACCGTCACCCACGACCAGCGCGGGAACCCAGGCCCCGGCGGGCTTCGACCTAAAAGACAAGAAGGGTGGCGCGTTCCCGGAGCTGGGGGACGACGTCGGTCCTGGCGCGGGCGTGCGTGTCGGCAAGCAAACCGGCTACGACAGGGTTGTCTTCGACTTCGCTGACACCGGCACGCCCACCTACCTCGTGCGGTACGTGGACACCCCGGTGGCCGACGGCAGCGGCGACACCGTCGCGGTGAAGGGTGACGCCTACCTCGAGGTGCTCGTCACCAACGTCTCGGTCCCGTCCGGCAGCACGAAGGCACCGACTGACAGCGGGCCTTCGGAACTGTCGGGCACCGTGGTGGCCGAGGCGAACGCGATCTTCGGTGGCTTCGAGGGTTACGGCCAGTCGTTCATCGGCGTCCTCGGCGAGAAGCGACCGTTCCGGGTGTCGTTGGAGAGCACCCCGACTCGGCTGGTCATCGACATCGCCCGTTGACCGTCACGGGCGAGGAGACACATCCAGATCGCGGTGCCAGGACTCCGTGCGGTAGGCCGTGACCCAGCCCATCGCGGTGTAGAGGCCGTCGGCGCCTGTAGGTGAGTCCGCGTCGACCTCCAGACCCACACGGTTTCGGCCACGACGTGCCGTATCTGCTATCACGCTGTGCAGCAACGCCTTTGCGACACCACGACCGCGAGCCCGGCGGTGGACCCCGATGTAGTCGACATAGCTTCCCTCGAGTCCCTCGGCGTCCGGACGCAGCACGGTGGACACCAGCGCGCCCGCGGGCATCGTGCCCTCCCCGGTCTCGATGGTCGCCAGCCACCAGTGGTCCCAACGGTGCCCGGGGTCTGAGCGCAGTCGCATCACGAACTCGGGGAAGCTCTCCCGGTAGGAGCTGAAGTGGTCCTGGAAGGACTCCTCGAGCACCCGGTGGATGTCCTGGAGGTCCCGCGCCACCGGCAGTCCGTCGTCGTGACGATCGACCCTGCGCACCGAGACCCCCTCGCGCGGTGCCGGACAGCCGGTGGCATCCTCCGCCGTCACGGGCCGTGTCATCTGGAGCCAGGTCCTCGTGCGCTCGTAACCGGCTGCACCGAGCCAGTCCTGTTGGCGGTCGTCGTCCGCGTATGCCCCGGAGTCGAGCAGCGTCGTGCGCAGGCCTCGAGCCGCGGTGATGTCGACGGCATGCCGCTCCGCGGCCGCGAACAGTGCTGCGGCAACGACGTCAGCGTTCTCCCGGGGGACCGCTGGGTCCACCGTCACCTCGATCAAGGTTCTCCCCGCGGCGCGGTCGAACACGGACAGCCACGCGAGGAGCCGGTCGTCGGCGTCGTGCACGAGCGCCTGCCGACGGGTCCACGAGCCGATGCCTGCCAAGGTGCCCGTGACGGCGTCGGCATCGACCCCTGCCGACCCCTTCGCCGCGCGCTGGTGGTCCGCGAGCAGTCGCACCACCGAGGGGCCGTCGTCAGGTCGGGGAACTCTCGCGGTGTAGGTGTCGGGCAGGCCGTCGATGCTCAGATCCGCGTCGCTCATCCGTCGATTCTGTCATCCTGCCGACGCCCGGTCGGTGGGGTGCAGCGGCACGACACCGCCACCACGGCGGTTCGCCGAGACGCGGCCGTGCCCGCAGAATCCGGGCAGCGCGGGGGTCGTAGCCCTTGCCCCGAGGCGCGCCGTCCTCAGACCTCGGTGCCCAACAGCTCGGTGAGATGTGCGTCGACCTCGGCGAGGTAGGACGCCTCGAACCCGAACAGCCCGAAGTGCCCGGCGATGCTGTGCAGCGTCCGCAGCTCGCTGCCGGCCACCAGCTGCTGCTCTGCCTCGCAGTCGCGGGGAGGGAAGAACATGTCCTGCTCGATGGGCATGACGAAGACCTTCGCCGTGACGCGCCCCAGCGCGGTCGCGAGGTCACCCCCTGCGTTGCGGGCGACATCTCCGCGCTGCCACTTCCAGCCCATCGAGAGCAACGCGTTGGGGTCCATCATCCCGAACAGCAGCCGGATGAAGTTGGCCTGGAACTCCTCGAAGGTGTCCCACCCCAGGCCCTCCACGACGGGCGGGACACCGCGCCAGAACTCCGTCTTCCAGAACTCGGTGGTGAGCCCCATGACGGCCCAGATGTCAGCGTGCCGGGCCAGCCCTGCGGCGACGTCGGTGTGCGCGGCATACTCGCCCTGCGCCCAACCGGGGTCGGAGGTGATGGCGTCCATCAGGGTCTGGGCGAAGAGGTGGTCGTGCGGGGTGTTCTGCGCCGTGCCGGCGATGGGCGCCGCGCGGAGCACCTTGTCGGGGAAGCGGACCGCCCACTCCCAGGTCTGCTGCGCCCCCATCGACCCACCCACGACGAGCGCGAGCCGGTCGATGCCGAAGACCTCACGCAGCAGCTGCTCCTGGGCGCGCACGTCGTCACTGATGCGCACGTGGGGGAACCGCGACATCGCGATGCCCGGGTCGCTGGTGGTGTGCGGTGACGTCGACAAGCCGTTGCCGATCTGGTTGACGACGATGATGAACCACTTCTCGGGGTCCAGCGCGCGGCCCGGGCCGAGGTAGACCTGCCACCACGTCGCGTGGGTGCCCGAGAACCAGGTGGGCACGAGGATCGCGTTGTCCTTGGCGTCGTTGAGCTCTCCGTAGGTTGCGACGGCGAGCTCGAGGTCCGGGATCACACCGCCGTCCTCGAGCTCGAAGCGGCCGATCGAGTGGAGGGTGAAGGGACCCTGCATCTCTGCGGTGTAGAAGGGGTTGTCGAGCGGCATGCGGACCTCCTGGGGTCGCGGACGGTGCGATGCCCTGACCCTAGGTCGGCTCACGACGGAAGCCAATGGCGCCGGCATCCGAGGTCTGTTCGGGTCGCAGCCGGATGCCGGGCAGCTGCACCGCTGCGGGTACCGTCGATGCGTCGGCCCCACGGTCCGGCGCGGGATTTGAGAGGGGGCGTGGATGGGCACGGGACACGGACACGGCTCCGGGCACGCCGGCGGGGCGCACCGCTGGCGCCTCCAGGTGGCCTTCGTGCTCATCGCGGCGTTCTTCGTCGTGGAGCTCGTCACCGGCCTGCTCAGCGGATCGCTCGCACTCCTCAGCGACGCCGGCCACATGGCAGCCGATGTCGTCGCCCTGGGCGCGGCCCTCGTCGCGACCCGGATCGCGGTGCGACCCGACTCGACCGGGCGCCGCACCTTCGGGTCCTATCGCGCGGAGGTCTTCGCGTCGGGCCTGGCCGTGCTGCTCATGCTCGGCGTCGCGGCATACATCGTCATCGAAGCCGTGGGCCGGCTCGGGGAGACCCCCGACGTCGCCACCACCCCGATGCTCGTCGTCGGAGGGCTGGGGCTGGTCGTCAACCTCGTCGCGCTGGTGCTCCTGCGGGGGGGCGCCTCGGACAGCCTCAACGTCAAGGGGGCCTACCTCGAAGTCGTGGCCGACACGGTCGGATCGATGGGTGTGATCGCCGCGGCTCTCCTCGTCGCCGCCACCGGGTCAGCAGTGTGGGACACCGTCGTCGCCCTCGCGATCGCGGTCTTCGTCGCCGTGCGCGCCCTCTTCCTGGGGCGCGAGGTGCTGGCGGTGCTCGGGCAGCACGCCCCGGCCGGCATCCTCCCGGCGGACGCCGAGTCCGCGCTGCGCGAGGTGGCCGACGTGGTCGACGTGCACGACCTGCACCTGTGGACCCTCACGTCCGGCATGCACGTCGCAACCGCGCACCTCGTCTGCACCGACGAGGCCGACCCCACCGACGTGCTCACCGCCGCTGCCGCAGTGCTCCGCGACCGGTTCTCGATGGACCACGCGACCATCCAGGTCGAGCCGCGCAGCGCTCGAGCCTGCACCGAGACCAGCTGGTAGCCCGCGCTTGCCGGCAGGACGTCCGGCAGGTTCGGTGGCTCCAGGGCCAACCTGCCGGACGTCCGTGTCGAACCCGGGCGGAATGCCGTCCACGCTCCGGTGGTTGGTTGCGGGGTGACGACCTCGGCGGACCTCCCCATCAGCAGGGCGACCGTCGGGCTGCGCAGCGAGCGCGGGCCGGTGCTCCTCGCGGTGATGCTCGGCACCGGGCTGGTCGCGATCGACGCGACGATCCTCGCCGCCGCAGTGCCCGCGGTCGTGCGCGACCTCGGCGGTCTGAGTCAGTTCCCGTGGCTGTTCTCCGTCTACGTGCTCGCGCAGGCCGTGTCGATCCCGGTCTACGCGAAGGTCGCTGACCTGTTCGGTCGCAAGAACGTGATGATGCTCGGCATCGTGCTGTTCATCGTCGGGTCGCTGCTGTGCGGTGTGGCTTGGTCGATGGGTGCGCTCATCGCGTTCCGGGCCGTACAGGGCCTCGGCGCCGGGGCGATCCAACCGATCGGCATGACCATCGTCGGCGACATCTACTCCGTCGCAGAGCGGGCCACGGTGCAGGGCTACCTCGCGTCGGTGTGGGCGATCTCCTCGCTCGTCGGGCCGACCCTCGGTGGGGTCTTCGCCGACTACCTCTCGTGGCGGTGGATCTTCCTCGTCAACCTCCCCCTCGGGCTCCTTGCCGCGTGGGTGCTCCGACGCGGGTTCCACGAGTCACCTCGGGCCACGGTGGGTGAGCGGCCGCGCATCGACGTGGCCGGCACGGTGTTGCTCCTCGCGGGCACGGTGTCCCTGCTCGTCGCACTGCTCGAGGGCGGGATCCTCTGGGCCTGGCTGTCCGTGCCGAGCATCGCCCTGTTCCTCGGCTCGGCCCTGTTGCTCACGGTATTCGTCCTCGTGGAGCGACGGGCCCCCGAGCCGGTGCTGCCGCTGTGGGTCTTCCGGCACCGCGTCGTGGGCGCGACGATGCTCGTCGGCCTCGTCGTCGGGGTGCTGCTGCTGGGCCTGACCTCCTACGTCCCTCTCTATGCGCAGGGAGTGCTCGGCACCGGCGCCGTCGTGGCCGGGTTCGCGCTCGCCGCGATGACCATCGGCTGGCCGATCGCCGCATCGGCGTCCGGGCGGCTCTACCTGCGTCTGGGGTTCCGCACGACGATGCTCATCGGCTCGACCGTGGCAGTGGCGGGAGCAGCGCTGTTGCTCACGGTCAACGAGCAGAGCTCCGTCGTGCACCTCGCCGCACCGTGCTTCGTCATGGGGCTGGGCTTCGGCCTCGTCGCGAGCCCGTCGATCGTCGCGGCACAGGCGGCCGTGGGATGGGGTCGGCGAGGAGTCGCGACGGGCGCCAACATCTTCGCCCGCTCCATCGGCAGCGCCATCGGGGTCGCAGCCTTCGGGGCGATCGCCAACGGTGTCGTGCGGAGCCGGCTGGGCGAGGAACCCAACAACCTCGAGGACCTGAGCCCTGACGTGCTCGGGCCCGCGCTGCACAGCGTCTTCCTCGCGTCGTTCGTCGTGGCTCTGGCCCTCCTGGTCGCGACGCTCGCGATGCCGCGCCGGGTCGAGGAGGTTCTGGATGCCGAGGCGGTCGAGCCCTGAGCCTCGCGGTCAGGCTCGGCGGCCCCCGGTCGAGGCGACACCGAGCCACGTGTGCGGGTTGCCGTCCCAGCACCAGCCGAGTTTGGGGGCTCCCTGCGAGATCCACATCGCAGGAACGCGCCGGTCGCCCCGGCGTGAGCCCGACAGCATGAAGCAGCGGTTCTTCTCCAGCAGGTGCGGCGCGTGCGTCACGAGCGCGATGCCCTCCTCGATCGTCAGCGGCGTGCGGCCGCGCGCGAGGATCACCGGCAGCGCCTCCTCTGGCCGCACGCT
>JBDTDY010000024.1:0-10468 GCA_039922835.1 Ornithinibacter sp. | reverse complement strand
CGACGCGGTACGGCGAGCCGGCGCCGACTCCGTCGTCATCATCCCCGGCGACCCCGACACCTTCATGGCCGCCGAGGTCGCGGTGCAGGCGGCAGCAGGTGAGGGGCTCGAAGCCCACGTGCTCCCCGCCCGCACGACCGTGCAGTCCCTCGCCGCGCTCGCGGTCCTGGACCCGACCCGCTCGCTGCGCGACAACCTGCTGTCGATGACGAGCGCCGCCGTCTCCACCCGCCACGGCGCCGTCACGGTCGCCTCCAAGCGGGCGTTGACCTGGGCCGGGGTCTGCGAGCCCGGAGACGTGCTGGGCATCGTCGATGGAGACGTCGCGTTCCTGGAGCACGACCTCGACGCAGCGACGAGCGAGGTGCTCGGCAGGTTGCTGTCCTCGGGCGGAGAGCTCGTCACCCTCGTCGTCGGGTCGGATGCCGGTGCCGAGCTCGCCGAGCGGGCTCGCGCCACCCTGCACCGCGACCGTCCCGAGGTTGAGGTCGCCATCATCGACGGGGGCCAACCCGTCTACCCGCTCCTCATCGGGGTGGAGTGAGTGGCGAGCGAGTCGAGCAAGCTGGCACCCATCATCGCCACGGCAGCCACACCCTTCGCGAAGACCCGCGACATCCACACGGTCGGCGACCTGCTCGCGTTCTGGCCGCGGCGCTACCGCAGCCGAGAGAGCGACCTCGGTGCCGTCACGGTGGGGGAGTTCCTCGTCGGCGTCGCGGAGGTGAAGTCGGCCGTGACGCGCCCGATGCGCCAACGCAAGGGCAAGATGCTCAACGTCGTCATCACCGACGGCACCCACGAGCTCGACGTCACGTTCTTCAAGGCCTGGGGCCACGAGCAGGCGCTGAAGCCGGGGTCCCGCGGGATCTTCGCGGGAGTCGTGGGCACCTATGACGGGCGCCACCAGCTGACCCACCCCGGCTACACGATGCTCGACGACTTCGACGCGGGGGACCGCAAGGACCTGATCCCCATCTACCGGTCGGTCGGCAAGCTGCACACCTGGACCGTGACCGAGAGCGTGCGCCGGGTGCTCGACGTGCTCGACGAGGTGCCCGACGCGCTTCCGGAGGACGTGCGCACCCGCAGGCGGCTCGTGTCCCGCACGGCAGCGCTGCGCGGCATCCACACCCCCGCCTCGTGGGCAGAGGTCGAGGCCGCCCGGCGCAGGCTGCGCTTCGAGGAGGCCTTCGTGCTGCAGTGCGTCCTCGCCCAGCGGCGCCGAGCGGCATCAGCGCAGTCGACCACGGCCCGGGTGGCCCGACCCGGGGGACTCCTCGAGGCGTTCGACGCCCGGCTCCCCTTCGAGCTCACAGCCGGCCAGCGGGAGGTGGGAGCGACCGTCGCCGCCGAGATGGGCGCAGTCACCCCGATGCACCGCCTGCTCCAGGGCGAGGTCGGGTCGGGCAAGACCGTCGTCGCACTGCGCGCGATGCTCGCCGCCGTCGACTCCGGCGGGCAGGCCGCGTTGCTGGCACCGACCGAGGTGCTCGCCAGCCAGCACCACCGCACGATCACCTCGATGCTCGGCGACCTCGCCCAGGGCGGCATGCTCGGCGGTGCCGAGACCGGCACCCGGGTGGCCCTGCTCACCGGCAGCCAGACGACCGCCCAGCGTCGGAGCGCGCTGCTCGACATCGCGAGCGGCGACGCCGGGATCGTCGTGGGCACCCATGCCCTCCTGCAGGACAACGTGAGCTTCATCGACCTCGCGCTGGTGGTCGTCGACGAGCAGCACCGTTTCGGGGTGGAGCAGCGAGATGCGTTGCGCGGCAAGGGATCTGTTCCACCACACGTACTGGTCATGACCGCCACCCCCATCCCGCGAACCGTGGCGATGACGGTGTTCGGGGACCTCGAGACCTCGACCCTGCGCGAGCTGCCTGCCGGCCGCGCACCCATCACGACGCACGTCGTCCCGCAGGACCGACCCGGCTGGATGACGCGCACCTGGGCGCGGGTGGCCGAGGAGGTGCGCGAGGGGCGCCAGGCCTATGTCGTGTGCCCCCGGATCGGGGACGAGGACGGCGCCGACGACGAGACCGTGCTGGTGGTCGAGGTCGACCCCGACGACGACGGAGCGGAGGCCGTCGCACCGGCTCGCCCGCTGAAGAGCGTGTATGCCGTGCACGCAGGGTTGGTCGAGGAGACCGCCCTGGCAGGGCTGAGCATCGAGGTGCTGCACGGCCGGCTCCCGCCAGAGGAGAAGGACGCGGTGATGGGCCGCTTCGCACGCGGCGAGCTCGACGTGCTCGTCTCGACGACGGTGGTCGAGGTGGGGGTCGACGTGCCCAACGCCAGCGTCATGGTCGTGATGGACGCCGACCGCTTCGGCGTCTCCCAGCTGCACCAGCTGAGAGGGCGCATCGGCCGAGGAGGGCACCCCGGCCTGTGCCTGCTCGTCACCGGCTCGGACGCGGAGGCCGCGACGGAGCGACTCACCGCCGTCGCAGCCTCCACCGACGGTTTCGAGCTCGCGCGGCTCGACCTGGCCCAACGGCGCGAGGGCGACATCCTCGGCGCCGCCCAGCACGGCCGCCGCACCCAGCTCGAGTTCCTGCACGTGCTCGATGACGAGGAGGTCATCGAGCAGGCGCGGGCCGACGCCTTCGCCGTCATCGACACCGATCCCGAGCTGAGCGAGCACCCACACCTGTCCGTGGCCGTGCGGGCCCGGGTCGACGCCGAGCAGGCCGCCTACCTGGAACGAGGTTGAGATGACGCGCATCATCTCCGGCACTGCCGGGGGGCGCAGCCTGCGCACCCCGCCCGGTAGCGGCACCCGGCCCACCAGCGACCGGGTGCGTGAGGCGATCTTCTCGGCGCTCCAGTCCCGTGACGCCCTCGCCGGCTCGCGGGTGGTGGACCTGTATGCCGGGTCCGGGGCGCTGGGGCTGGAGGCTGTGAGCCGGGGCTCGGAGTCGGTGCTGCTCGTGGAAACCGACGCGCGAGCCGTCTCGGTGATCCGGGACAACATCGCGGCCCTGGGCCTGACGGCCGCCCAGGTCACCCGCCAGAGCGTGCTCTCGGTCGTCTCCGCCCCGCCCGCCGGGGGCGCGGTGTCGCTGGCGCTCCTCGACCCGCCCTACTCCCTCGGCGAGGACGACCTGGCCCTGGTGCTCCAGCACCTCGTCGACCGCTGGCTCGACGCGGAGGCCCTCGTGGTGGTCGAGCGCTCCACGCGCTCACCCGAGCCGTCCTGGCCCGACGGGCTCGACCGGGTCGGGAAGGGCCGCCGCTACGGCGAGACGACGGTCTGGTTCGCCGAAACCCGCTGACCCGCTCGACCCGGCTGTCCGGCATCCGTTGGCAGGATGGGCCCATGACCCAGATCGAGATCCCACGGCCCACCAGCGGCGACGTCGTCGAGCTGATCCTGACCGACCACCGGCTCTTCGAGGACCTGCTCCGCGAGTGCCGCCGCCCCGAGGCCGACCGCGACGCCGCGCGCACCGCGCTGGCGGAGGTGCTCGTGGCCCACGCGACGTCGGAGGAGGAACTGGTCTACCCGACCCTGCGGAAGGCCCGGGCGATCGGCACCCACGAGGAGGAGCACGGCGAGGAGGAGCACGCCGAGATCACCGAGGCACTCCTCGCCTTCCTGGACGCCAAGGGCACCGACACGGAGAAGTACGACGAGGCGCTCGAGGAGCTCGCGACGGTCGTCAACCACCACTCCAACGAGGAGGAGCAGACCATCCTGACCCCGGCTCGCGAGGACGTCGGTGAGGATCGGCGCGCCGACCTCGGTGTCGCCTGGGCCACCCGCCGCAACCAGCTGCTGGAGGCGGGCTGCGCGTCCCGCGCGCAGGTCGCCGGGTTGCTGGCGGAGGACGTCGCGGACGGCACCATCGCGCCCGCAGACGTGCGCGAGGAGGCCGAGGCGATCAAGGCGGCGGCGAAGGAGGAGGCCAAGGCCCTGGAGGAGGCGGCGAAGAAGAAGGCGACCGACTGACCGGGGACGGCGACCGGATGCCGCTGGATCCGGCCGACGAGAGCAAGTCTCCACGGACAGGATGCGTGCGCTCCGGCCCCAGCGCGGGGTGCGCCCTCCCGGGGCTTGGTCGGTAGCGTGGGGGTCGTGACCCACGCATCCCGTCGCGCCGTGTGCCCCGGCTCCTACGACCCCGTGACCGCAGGACACCTCGACGTCATCGTCCGCGCGGCCGCCCTCTACGACGAGGTCGTGGTGGCGGTGCTCCACAACCCGGCCAAGGCGGGCACCTTCACGGTGCAGGAGCGGGTCGGCTTCCTGGAGCGAGCGGTGGCGACGCGCGGGATCGGTGACGTCGTGCACGTCGAGGTCTTCGCCGACCGGCTCCTCGTCGACGTCTGCCGCGAGGTGGGGGCGGAGGTCGTGGTCAAGGGACTGCGGGGCGAGGCCGACTTCGCCTATGAGCTCCCCATGGCCCTGATGAACCGGCAGCTCACCGGGGTCGAGACGGTCTTCCTCCCGGGCGACGCAGCGCTCGGGCACGTATCGAGCTCCCTCGTCAAGGAGGTCGTCCGCTACGGCGGCGACGTGGCGGGGATGGTCCCCGACGAGGTGCGCGACGCACTCGTCGACCGGCTGCGTGGCGCGCGCTGACGCAGGCCCCGCACGGGCTGCCGGTTTCCGTCCGGACATCGAAGGCCTGCGCGCGGTCGCGATCCTCACCGTCCTCGGCTACCACGCCGGCCTTCCGCTGCGCGGGGGGTTCATCGGTGTCGACATCTTCTTCGTCATCTCCGGCTTCCTCATCACCGGGCTCCTCGTCACCGAGCTGAGCACCACCGGGTCCATCTCGTGGCTGCGCTTCGTGGGTCGACGGATCCGCAGACTGCTCCCCGCCGCGATCCTCGTGCTCGTCGTCACCGCAGCGGCCTCCTGGGTGCTCGTGCCCGGCCTGCGCCGCCGCGAGATCGGGGTGGACATCGCCTCGGCGGCCGGATACGTCGTCAACTGGGTGCTCGCGCGCCGAGAGGTGGACTACCTCGCGTCTGACGCCACGCCCTCGCCGGTGCAGCACTTCTGGTCGCTCGCGGTCGAGGAGCAGTTCTACGTCGTGTGGCCGCTGCTGCTCATCGTCCTGGTGCTCGTGGCCCGGCGCCGGGGCCGGCGACCCGGTCGGCGCGAGGTGGGGCTCGTCCTCGGAGTGCTGGTCGCGGCGTCCTTCCTCTGGGCGGTCCGCGCATCTGTGGTCGCACCGCTGCCCGCGTTCTTCACGACGACGACCCGGCTGTGGGAGCTCGGCATCGGTGCCCTGCTCGCGGTCCGGCTCGCCGGGCGCAGCCGCCCGCAGAGCGCCCCGGCGTGGGCGGCCGGGCTCGGGTGGTCCTCACTCGTCGTGCTCCTCCTGGTGGCTGCGCTGCTCCCCACGGGCCTTCCCTGGCCCGGCGCGTGGGCGCTCCTCGCAACCCTGCCGACGGCTGCGCTGTTGTGGGTCGGC
Organism: Ornithinibacter sp.; assembly: GCA_039922835.1. Classification (GTDB taxonomy): domain Bacteria; phylum Actinomycetota; class Actinomycetes; order Actinomycetales; family Dermatophilaceae; genus Fodinibacter. Next base: position 5,036 of record JBDTDY010000024.1, on the reverse strand, counting down.
TGGCTGGGGCCGGTTCACGGGCCGGTCCGGCTCCTGGGGACGCGGCCGATGGTGTGGGTGGGCGCACTGTCGTACTCGCTCTACCTCTGGCACTGGCCGCTTCTCGTGCTCGGCGGGTGGGCTGCCGACTGGGCCGGGGTGACCCTCCCCCCGGGCGGGGGAGCGGCGCTGGTGCTGGCCTCCGTCGTGCCCGCCTGGTTGTCCTGGAGGTTCGTCGAGTCGCCGATCCATCGTGGGGCGCGGCTCCGTGGCCGCCCCAGGGCGCTCCTCGCGGCCGGGCTGGCGCTCTCCGCGGTCGGAGTCCTCGCCGCCCTGCCTCTGCTGCCGCTGCGCTCCCCGTTCCTCACCTCGCCGCCCGGTGGCGAGGTCCCCGCGGTGGCCTCGCTCGGCGCTGCCACGCTCGTGCCGGGACAGCCGGCCGCGCCCGTGGACGACCCGGGATGGGTCACGCCCGACCCGCTGGTCTCGGGGCAGGACCGACCGGCCGCTGACGTCGACCGCTGCCAAGTCGACGTCATGGTCGCGCATCCGGTGCGGTGCGACTTCGGGGACCTGCACGGCTCGGTGACCATCGCCCTCGTGGGGGACTCCAAGGCGATGCAGTGGCTGCCCGCACTCCAGCAGGTCGCCGGCGCCAGGGGGTGGCACCTCCTCACCTACGGCAAGTCCGGGTGCGCGTTCGCCGCCAGCCTCGCGGCTCGAGCGGGCACGGCATACCCGTCGTGCGACGCGTGGAACCGCGCCGTGGTCGCCGACCTGGCGCAGGACCCACCTGACGTCGTCGTCACCTCAGGGGTCGCGCGGTCCGCGTGGGACGGCGCAGCGACTTCGCGCGATGCGCTCGTCACGGGGTATGCGGTGCGGTGGCGCTCGCTCGCGGGTGCTGGAGTGCCCGTCGTGGTCGTCGGTGACAGCCCCGTCTCTCCGGACGACCTCGACGTCTGCGCGGCCCGCCACCCCACGGAGCTGTCCCGGTGCGCGTTCGGAGCGGCCGGCGCGGTCGCGGGGAGCGGTCTGGCGGTGCAACGCGACGCGGTCGCCGCCGCTGGGGCGGGGGTGCGTCTGCTCGACCTCACTGCGTGGATCTGCCCCGGCACGACCTGTCCCGTGGTCATCGGTCACGTGGCCGTGCACAGGGCAGGGGACCACGTCACCGCGACGTATGCCGCGACGCTGGCTCCGCAGGTGGCCGCCGCCGTGGATGCCGCGCTGGCCCGCTGATCGCGGCAGCGACCGGTCGGTTTGGGTCGTGGGGGTCCAACCGGTAACCTTGCTCCTCGGTCTGCGTCCGTGTGGCGTGGCCGAACCACTCCGACTCCACCCAAGGCTCATGACTCGACTCGACCCCCGGTCCCCGATGGTGCTCGACACCAAGCTCGTGGGCCGTCGACCGGGCACGATGCACGAGCTGACGCGTGACGTGGGGGCGCCGAGCGACTTCGGCACTGACGTCATGCGCGTCGAGGAAGGCGAGAGCCTGCACCTCGACATCCGCCTGGAGTCGGTGCTCGAGGGCGTCCTCGTCACCGGTTCGGTCACAGGCACGGCGACCGGTGCCTGCGTGCGGTGCCTGGATCCTGTCGCCCTCGAGGTCGGCGGGTCGTTCCAGGAGCTGTTCGTCTACGCCGATCGGCACGCTCACCACCGCGAGGTGGGGGACGAGGATGCAGAAGAAGAGCGCCGGGTCGAGGACGGATACCTCAACCTCGAGCCGTTGCTCAGGGACACGGTGGTGCCAGCACTGCCGTTCCAGCCGGTGTGCCGGCCCGACTGTCCCGGGCTGTGCTCCGAGTGCGGACAACCGCTCGCGGAGGACCCGGAGCACCAGCACGACACGATCGACCCCAGGTGGGCGGCACTCTCGGCTCTGGCCGAGCCGCCCTCGACAACAGAGAAGAGGACCTGACGTGGCTGTTCCGAAGCGGAAGACGTCGCGCTCCAACACCCGCTCGCGCCGCGCCAACTGGAAGGCGACGGCCGTCACCACGACGGTCTGCCCCCAGTGCAAGTCGCTGACCCAGCCGCACATCGCGTGCCCGTCGTGTGGCACCTACAAGGGTCGCCACTACGGCGTGGCAGAGCGCACCGAGCACCAGGGCTGACCCCACCCCCATGGGGAAGGGGCCGCAGTCGGTCGAAGGGCTGACACCGCTCCGACCCGTCGACGAGCTGCTGGACCACCTCGATGAGGTGACCGGCACCTCGGTCGACGAGTCGGTGCTCCGTCGTGCCCTGACCCACCGCTCCTACGCCTACGAGGCGGGGGGCCTGCCGCACAACGAGCGACTGGAGTTCCTCGGGGACTCCGTGCTCGGGCTCGTCGTCACCACCACGCTCTATGAAGCCCACCCCGACACCACGGAGGGCCAGCTCGCCAAGCTTCGCGCCGCGGTCGTCAACATGCGAGCCCTCGCCGAGGTGGGCCGCACCCTCGGGCTCGGCGACTACGTCTTCCTCGGCCGCGGTGAGGAGTCCACCGGTGGGCGCGACAAGGACTCGATCCTCGCCGACACCGTGGAGGCCGTGATCGGTGCCGTCTACTCGACCGCCGGCATGGCAGCGGCGACCGAGCTCGTGCACCACCTCATCGACCCGCTCCTCGCTTCCTCCGCGACCCTGGGGGCCGGACTGGACTGGAAGACCAGCCTCCAGGAGATCACGGCCCGGCACGGTCTTGGCACAGCGGAGTATGTCGTCACCGAGGACGGCCCGGAGCACGCCAAGACCTTCGAGGCAACCGTGCTGGTCGGCGGCGCGGTCCACGGCCGTGGCGTGGGGCGCACGAAGAAGATCGCCGAGCAGCAGGCTGCCGCACTCGCCTGGACGGCCATCCGGGACGCGCACGAGGGCCCCACGCCCGAGGCGCCCTCGACCACCGACCGTGCCTGAGCTGCCCGAGGTCGAGGTCGTCCGTCGCGGGCTGGCGGCACACGTCCTGGGGCGGACCGTCGCGGCGGTGGAGCTGCGCGGGCACCGGGTGTCTCGTCGCCACCGTCCCGGGTCGCAGGATCTCATCGCCCGGCTGACCGGCACCCGCATCGCCGACGTCAGGCGACGGGGCAAGTACCTGTGGCTGGTGCTGGCCGACGGTGACGCGGCGCCACAGCTGGGACTGATCGTGCACCTGGGGATGAGCGGGCAGCTGCTCGTGGAGGAGCCGGACGCCCCAGACGAGAAGCACCTGCACGCACGCTTCTCCTTCGTGGACGACGGCCCCGAGCTCAGGTTCGTGGACCAGCGCACCTTCGGTGGGCTGGCCCTGGCCGAGCTCGACGAGGCCGGTGTCCCCGAGCCGATCCGGCACATCGCACCAGACCTGTTGGAGCCTGCCTACGACCGCGCCGGTGTGGTGCGTCGGATCAAGGCACGTGAGAGTGCGATCAAGCGGGTGCTCCTGGACCAGTCACTGGCCTCCGGGATCGGGAACATCTATGCGGACGAGGCGCTGTGGCGTGCCGAGGTGCACGGTGAGCGGCTGGCCAGCGCCCTCACCAAGCCCCGGATCGGGGCGGTCCTGGACCACGCGGGCGCGGTGATGCGCGAGGCCCTCGCGGAGGGTGGGACGAGCTTCGACGCCCTCTACGTCAACGTCAATGGCGCGTCGGGCTACTTCGACCGCTCGCTCGCGGCCTACGGGCAGGAGGGGCGCCCCTGTCGTCGGTGCGGGACGCCGATCCGCCGGGAGGCGTTCATGAACCGCTCGTCGTTCAGCTGCCCCCGGTGCCAGCCTCGGCCCCGGTTCAGGGGATCGGGAGCTCCTTGAGGGTGACCGGTTTCCCGGTGTGCTGCTCGGAGAGCTGGGCGAGCGCTGCTCGGACCGTCTTCGCGTAGAGGTGCGCGCCGGTGCGGCTGGGGTGGATGCCGTCGGGCTGGAGCTGGCCGGTGGTGCCTGCGAGGGCTCGGTCCCAGTCCGCGACGGCGACGTTGGGACGGCCAGCGAGGACCTTCGCGAGCTTGGTGTTGTCGCTCTTGACCCGGCTGAACGGGCCGTGCACGGTGACGACGACGACCATCCGATCGGGACCGAGGTCATCGAGGACGCGGGCGATCGCGGTCTCGTCGGTGCCCCAGTTGGTGCCGAAGGCGAGCACCACCGCTCGACGCACCCCCGGCTGCTCCGCGATGATGCCCGGCACCTGGGTCCAGCGTCGGTTGGACTTGGCGTCCATCCGGATCGCGGGGAAGTAGTACGTCAACGCGCCCTTGGCGCCGACCATCATCGAGTCGCCGAACGCCTCGATCTCGGTGCTGTCGGGCATCGACCAGTCCTGTGCCGGACCGGCGGGGGGCAGTGCGGCGGCTGAGGGACTCGGCGCGGCCGTCGCGCCCGTCGCGGATGGTGGCAGGACCACCGGAGCCGCGGCCGGGGAGCGGCCGTCACGGGTGAGTGACGCCTCGTTGGCGCTGAGCAGCCGTTCGGTGGAGCTGCGGTCGGGGGCCGTGATGAGCACGACGGTCAGCACCAGCGTGGCAGTGAGCAGCGAACCCCACACCACGCGGGCGGTGCGGGTGCCGCCTCGACGGAGCCTGTCGAGCAGGTGCTGGGCGGTGCCGGTGAACCCGCGTCGCCGCACCGGGGTCTCGATGAAGCGGAAGGTCAGGTCGGACAGGGCGAGGATGACGACCAGGCACCAGAGCCGGCTCCACAGGTAGGCGGGGCCGCCGGGCGCGAGGTCGAGGTCCTGCCCCACGATGAGGATCACCGGCCAGTGCCAGAGGTAGATGCCGTAGGAGCGCACTCCGAGCCACCGCGCCGCGGGGAACTCCAGAGCCGTCCGCAGCGGACCCGGCGTCGAGACGGCGGAGAGCAACAGCACCGCGGTGGCCACCGACGCGAGCGCGATGCCTCCGCGGAACGTGAGCGCCGAGGACTGGTCGGCGGACCACAACAGCCCCCCGAGCGTGAGGAGTGCGCCGATGACCAGGGTGCGGTGGTGTCGCCGCCACCAGGGCGACGCGGTCCAGGCCCGGAGCGGACCGGCATACGCGAAGGCCGTGCCGGCCCCGACCATGAGGCCGACGAGGTGGGTGTCGGT
>JBDTDY010000023.1:0-3800 GCA_039922835.1 Ornithinibacter sp. | reverse complement strand
CGGTATCTACCGCGCCCTCACGTCGGCCCGGGCGCGCTCGGCGATCGCGGCGGGCAAGACCTTGGCCCACAGCGACTCCACCGAGTTCTCCCGCCCCATCCTCGAGCGCGCGGGGCTGGTGAAGGTGTCCACCACGACGCCCTACGAGTGGCGACGCTGACCGTCCTCCCCGACTTCGTCTGTGCTCGCGCGGCGACACGCCGCGTTTCGGCGTCCGGACCAGCGTTCTGACAGACGAGGTCGGGGGGCTCAGGGCCAGAGCCAGCAGGGTCGCGGCCCGCGGCTAGGGTGAGAGCCGTGCGCATCGCGACCTGGAACGTCAACTCCATCCGCTCCCGAATCGACCGTGTCGAGGCGTGGTTGGAGCGATCCGACGTCGACGTGCTGGCGATGCAGGAGACCAAGGCCAAGGAGGACCAGTTCCCCCACGAGCGGTTCCGGGCCCTCGGCTACGAGGTGGCCCACCACGGGCTCAGCCAGTGGAACGGTGTGGCGATCCTCTCGCGGGTCGGCTTGGACGACGTGCAGATCGGCTTCGAGGGCGACCCGGGGTGGGGCGACCCCGTCGAGCCCGAGGCCCGGGCGATCGGGGCGACGTGCGGCGGCATCCGGATGTGGTCGCTCTACGTGCCCAACGGTCGCGCACTCGAAGACCCGCACATGGCCTACAAGCTGCGCTGGCTGGCGGCACTGCGGGACAGCGCCACCCACTGGGCCGGCGACGGCACCCCGCTCGCCCTGTGCGGTGACTGGAACATCGCCCCGCAGGACGAGGACGTCTGGTCGATGGAGTACTTCCTCGACAAGACCCACGTATCTGCTCCCGAGCGAGCTGCGTTCGCCGCCTTCCTCGATGGGGGCTTCGTCGACGTCGTGCGCCCGCACGCTCCCGGTCCGGGCACCTACACCTACTGGGACTACCAGCGACTGGCCTTCCCCAAGAAGCGGGGGATGCGCATCGACTTCGTCCTTGGTTCGGGCTCTCTCGCGTCGCGGGTGGTCGGAGCCGCGATCGACCGCGAGGAGCGCAAGGGCACCGGCGCCAGCGACCATGCCCCGGTCGTGGTCGAGCTCGACGGCTGACATCGGTCCCGCCGGCTGGTGTACGGGCGCACGCCCGTCAGTCCCGCGTACTACCGTGCCGGGATGAGCCGCCCACCGCACGAGAACGTCGCGACGCTCCTCGTCGACCCGGCGATCCTCAGCGACCTCGAGGTGGCGCTGATGCACCTGGACCTGCGGGTGTGGCCGATGGCGACCGCACCGATCTGTCTGGACGGTCCGCGCCAGGCGGCCCAGTACCGCCGGCGCGTCCTGACCGCTCGCCGTGGCGCCTGGGACGACGCGGCGCAGTGGGTGCCGGCCTGGGTCTCGTTCGGGGCCTCGTGGCGAACCCCGGGAGAGCCGCTCCCGTGGCCGGCGCACGCCGCCCTGTGGGGTGAGCTCGAGCGCTGGAGTGGACACGTCCGCTATCGCAAGCGCCTCGTCGGTGTGCCTCCGCTGCCGGTGCCCGTGGGCCCCGACGGGGTCGGGGTCGCTCCCCGCACCGCGCGCGGCCGACCGTCACCGGGCCGGCCATCCGGCTGACACCCTGAGGAACCCGACGGGTCACACCGATCGAGAAGGCTCAGCGACGGGCGAGGATGCCGCTCGCGTAGGCCGCCTGCCCGACGTGCTGGGTGCAGTCGTTGATCACGCTCACCAAGCGCACGGCGAGGGTCACCGGCGGGTCCCACCGCTCGTCGACCACCCGGTCCAGCGCTGCGGTGTCCAGATCCTCGATCCACTGGGTCACGGCATCCTGCACGGCGTCGTGGTAACCCCGGAGCAGCTCCGACCTCGAGCGCACCTCCTGCACCTGCGCCCAGGACTGTCCGAACCCGTGCGCCTCGGGTGGGAACGGCAGACCGAACCGATCGACCCAGCCGCCGGAGGTCCAGACCTGCTCCTGGTCGAAGGCCCCCGCGAGATGGTCATCGAGCACCCTGGTGAGGTGCCACAGCAACCACGCGATGGTGTTGGCCTGCGGCGCCGGCGGCGTGACGAGGTCTGCGGCGGGGGTGTCGTCCAGGATCGAGTGCACGCTCTCGCGCACCCGCTCGAGGGAGTCGGTGACGAGGTCCGAGGTGCTGGCCATGAGAGCGACGCTACCGCCGCCGACGCCCCACACCGAGGGCGAGCGCGGCCACCGTGCCGAGCCCGGCGGCGACCGCGGCCCCGCGGAACACGCTCGACACCTGGGTGACGGCCGCATCGCGCAACGCCTCGACGTCGGTCGGGTCGGGAAGCGCCGCAACGGCCCCGTAGTACTGGTGCAGACCGATCGCCGTGAGCAGCGCGAGCCCGACGACCATCCCCACCATTCGCGCGACGACGACGAGCGCGGATGCCGTGCCCGCCGTGTCCTCCCCTGACCGGGCGAGCGCCGCGTTGTTGACCGGGGCCAGCGCGAGGCCGACCCCCAGCCCGGTCACCGCGAGGACCAGAGTGGCCGAGCCATGGTTCAGCGAGCCCCGTCCCCACGTCGTCATCACGGCCAGACCCACCGTCGTCAGCGCCAGCCCCACGGCGGCCGCGACCCCGTCCTGCACCCACCGCAGCACCCAGCCACCGACCAGCGCCCCCACGGGGACGGCCAGCAGGAAGCGCACGAGCACGAGCGCCGCCTCCGTCTCGGACGCGGAGGAGACGAGCCGCGCCAGGAGGGGCACGTCGACGATGACCGCGACGAGCGCCACACCCACCAGCACTGAGACGACGAGCGCCCACCAGAGCCGACCGCGCACCAACCCCCGTGGCACCAGCGGGTGGCTCGAGCGGCGGTGGTGCAGGGCATACCCCACGACGAGGAGCGCTGCGACGGGGAGCAGGGCGAGGCCGAGGGGGCCGACGACATCCTTGGCCGGGTCCGCTGCCGCGAACGTGAGCACGACGCACCCCAGCGCGCCACCGATGAGGAAGGCACCGAGCAGGTCGGCCTGGCGCAGCACCGGCCAGGCGCCACGGAGCAGCAGCACGCACAGCAGCAGGACGAGGATGCCGGCGAGCACGCCGATCGGTGTGGCGAGCCGCGAGGTGGAGTCACCGAAGGGGACGAAGGGAGCCCCCAGGCTCACGCTCGACGTGAGGGAGTCCGGGGCGGAGAGGGCGAGCCCCATGGTCGCCGACCCGAGCACCGCGAGCGCGACCACCCCGGCCCGCACCCGTGGGAGCGCGCCGCCACCCGTCGCGACGACCGCTGCCGCGAGCAGCACGCCGGCGCCGGCGTTGAGCCAGAAGATTGCCCGCCAGTCAGCGACCGTGAGCACGAGGGCGCCGAGCACCGGCCCCAGCACCGAGCCGAGTTCCTGCACCGCGCCGACGACCCCGAGGGGCACCCCGCGCCGGTCCGGTGGCCACAGCTGCGCCACGATCGCCAGGGTCGCCGGCACGAGCCCGCCACCTCCGATGCCCTGGATGACCCGGCCGGCGACGAGCACCGGCAGGTCCGAGGCCAACGCGGTCACCGCGGACCCGGCCACGAAGATGCCCAGGCAGCCGAGCAGCACGCGCTGGCGGTCCACGAGGTCGGCGATGCGGCCGATGAGCGGCAGCACCGCGACATAACCCAGCAGGAAGCCGGAGATGATCGGGGTCGCCCTCTGGAGTGCGTCGATGCCCACGCCGACGCCGCGCATCATGTCGGTGAGGGCGAGCACCACCACGTAGGTGTCCGCCGCAGCGAGGGCGACCGCCAGTGAGGCCGTCGCGAGCAGGGCCCTAGGGGCGGGTGATCTCAACGGGCTTCCCGTAGTCCTTCA
>JBDTDY010000022.1:0-3115 GCA_039922835.1 Ornithinibacter sp. | reverse complement strand
GTGACCAACGTGCGCCTCACCGGCGGTGAGCCGCTGCTGCGCCGCAGCCTGGTGTCGGTGGTGACCGGGATCGCGGCTCTGGAGCCGCGCCCGCGGATCGCGATGACGAGCAATGGCATCGGCCTGGACCGGCTGGCAGCGCCGCTGGCCGCTGCGGGCCTGGACCGGGTCAACGTCAGCCTCGACACGATCGACCCCGAGCACTTCTCCAAGCTCACCCGACGCGATCGCTTCAAGGACGTCGAGGCGGGCCTGAAGGCAGCGGCGGATGCCGGGCTCACTCCGGTCAAGGTCAATGCCGTTGCCATGCGCGACATCAACGACGCAGACGTCGTGGACCTGCTCCAGTGGTGCCTGGACCGTGGCTACGAGCTGCGCTTCATCGAGCAGATGCCACTCGACGCGCAGCACGCCTGGGACCGGTCGGCGATGGTGCCACAGGCGGAGATCCTCGAGCGTCTCGGTGAGCGCTTCCGGCTCACCCCGGTGCCCGACCGCGGCAGCGCGCCTGCCGAGCTCTTCTTCGTCGACGGCGGCCCCGAGACCGTGGGTGTGATCGCGAGTGTCACCGCCCCCTTCTGCGCCGCGTGTGACCGGGTTCGGCTGACGGCTGACGGCCAGCTGCGCAACTGCCTGTTCGCCAAGCGCGAGGTCGACCTGCGCGCACCGCTGCGGGCCGGAGCCACGGATGAGGAGATCGCCGACCTCATCATCGAGGAGATGTGGCGCAAGGCCTCCGGGCACGGCATCGACCGCCCCGACTTCGAGCAGCCGGCCCGCCCGATGTCAGCTATCGGTGGCTGAGGCTCCGGGGCGGACGTCCTCGGCGCCCGGGCTGGGCTCTCGCGTCAGCAGCCGGGTCTCGTCGGCGCGGGGGAGCACGGGTGCCAGGCGCCCGGTGACCCGCGGCCGTACGGCGTTGACCGCCACGACGGCGAAGAAGGGGAGGAAGATCGCCCCCGCCGCGAAGACCCACCGCAACCAGCCGTCGACCACCACCATGAGGATGAAGCACGCCGTGCGGATGCTCATCGTCACGAGGTAGGTTTTCAGCCGTCGTGACTGGTCCACCTGACGCGACTCGGGCACGCTGGTGACCGACTGTGCGTCGGTGTGGTGGTGGCTGGTCGTGGACACCCTTCCACTGTATGTCGCCGTGATCCGGCTACCCAGCGGTAGTCCACTAGGTTCGACACCATGACTGAGCCACGCACCGTCCTGGTCACCGGCGGCAACCGCGGCATCGGACTGGCCATTGCTCGGGGGTTCGCCCAGGCGGGGGACCCGGTGGCCGTCACGCACCGCTCCGGGGAGCCACCCGAGGGCCTGATCGGCGTCCGCTGCGAGGTCACCGACACCGATTCAGTCGATGCCGCGTTCACCGAGGCCGAGGAGAAGCTGGGCGGACCGATCGAGGTGCTCGTCGCCAACGCCGGCGTCACCAGGGACGGCCTGCTCATGCGGATGAGCGACGAGGACTGGGACACGGTCATCGACACCAACCTTGCCGGCGCCTTCCGCTGCGTGCGGCGCGCGAGCAAGGGCATGATCCGGATGCGCCGCGGCCGGATCATCCTGATCTCCAGCGTCGTCGGCCTCTACGGAGGGCCCGGGCAGGCCAACTACGCCGCGAGCAAGGCCGGGCTCGTCGGGCTCGCCCGCTCGGTGACCCGGGAGCTGGGCGGTCGCGGCATCACGGCCAACGTCGTCGCCCCGGGCTTCATCGACACCGACATGACCGCGGCCCTCCCGCAGGACACCCGGGCGACCTACCTCAAGGCCATCCCGGCCGGCCGTTTCGCGACGCCCGAGGAGGTCGCCGCCACGGTGCGGTTCCTCGCGAGCCCCGATGCGGCATACATCTCCGGAGCCGTCATCCCGGTCGACGGCGGCCTCGGCATGGGCCACTGACCCCCCACCATCCACGAAAGGCACCACATGTTGCTCGAGGGCAAGAAGCTGCTCGTCACGGGGGTCCTGATGGACTCCTCCATCGCGTTCCACGTCGCACGACTCGCGCAGGAGCAGGGCGCGGAGGTCGTGCTGACGTCGTTCGGTCGGACGATGAAGATCACGACCGCCATCGCGAAGCGCCTGCCGACGACGCCTCCGGTGGTGGAGCTCGACGTCATGAGCGAGGACGACCTGGCGGCGCTGGCGGAGCGGGTGCGCGAGCACGTGCCCCACCTCGACGGGGTGGTGCACTCGATCGGTTTCGCGCCCAAGGCAGCCTTCGACTTCATGAGCGCCGGGTGGGAGGACGTGGCCACCGCCCTCCAGGTCTCCGCCTACAGCTTGGCGTCCCTCACCAAGGCGGCGCTGCCGATGATGGGCGAGGGTGGCAGCGTCGTGGGGCTGACCTTCGACGCGCGCTTCGCCTGGCCGGTCTATGACTGGATGGGGGTGGCCAAGGCGGCCTTCGAGTCCACCAACCGCTACCTCGCCCGCGACCTCGGGCCGAAGGGCATGCGGTGCAACCTCGTGGCGGCCGGCCCGATCCGCACCACGGCGGCGAAGTCGATCCCGGGCTTCGAGCGCTTCGAGGAGGAGTGGGGTGCGCGGGCGCCGCTGGGCTGGGACGTCAACGATGCCGAGCCTGCTGCGCGGGCGTGCGTCGCCCTCCTCTCGGACTGGTTCCCCGCCACCACCGGAGAGATGGTGCACGTCGACGGCGGCTTCCACGCGATGGGTGTCTGACCCCGAGCGGCACTAGGCTCCCGACGTGAACAGCCAGCACCCGGAACCCGAAACGACTGAGCGACCCAGCGTCGAGACCGTGGAGGTCCGCCTGCTGGAGGGGCCCAACCTCTACTTCCCGCGGCCGGCCGTGAAGGTGACGATCTCGCTGCCGGGTTACCTCGAGGCCGAGGCCGAGCAGGTCCGCCGGGTCGGGGCGGCCATGGGCCTGAAGAGGGTGCAGCCGGGGGCGCCGGGGTCGATGCAGCGCCAACGGGTGCTCCTGCGGATCGTCGAGCGCGCCGTGCGGGTCGTGGCCCGGGCGAGCGGCACCCGCCGGCTGGGTGTGCGCGCGCGGGTGGCGCACCCCACCGACACCGTGGTGCTCGCCTTCGTCTGGCGCCACCGTGGCCGCGCGGAAGCGCTGGGGTCAGCCGTC
>JBDTDY010000021.1:0-3374 GCA_039922835.1 Ornithinibacter sp. | reverse complement strand
CCGAACGCGCGATCTTGGCGCCGCCACCTGGACGAAGCTCGATCGCGTGGATAACCGTACCGACCGGGATGTTGCGCATCGGCAGGCTGTTGCCCGGCTTGATGTCGGCGCCGGCGCCGTTCTCGATCTGGTCGCCCTGAGAGAGCTTGTTCGGGGCCAGGATGTAGCGCTTCTCTCCATCCGCGTAGTGCAGCAGCGCGATGCGGGCGGTGCGGTTGGGGTCGTACTCGATGTGCGCGACCTTGGCGGGCACGCCGTCCTTGTCGTGGCGACGGAAGTCGATCACCCGGTAGGCGCGCTTGTGACCGCCACCGATATGACGCGTCGTGATTCGCCCGGCGTTGTTGCGGCCACCACTCTTGGTGAGCGGGCGAACCAGTGACTTCTCCGGCGTCGTCCTCGTGATCTCCACGAAGTCGGCGACGCTTGAGCCACGACGACCTGGGGTCGTCGGTTTGTACTTACGGATACCCATTGTCTGAAGTCCTCAGTTCCCGTTGTCTCGATCAGCCCTCGTCAGCCAGGTCATCCGACCGAACCTCCGAAAATGTCGATCGAGCCTTCCTTGAGGGTGACGATCGCGCGCTTGGTGTTCTTGCGCTTGCCCAAGCCGAACTTGGTTCGACGGGTCTTGCCCTGGCGGTTGAGCGTATTGACCGAGTCGACCTTGACGCCGAAGACCTTCTCGACAGCGATCTTGATCTCGGTCTTGTTGGCCCGCGGGTCCACGATGAACGTGTATTTGCCCTCGTCGAGCAGACCGTAGGACTTCTCGGAGACCACCGGGGCGAACAGGATGTCGCGCGGGTCCTTGTTCAACGTGCTCACTTGGCGTCCTCCTCGTCATCCGCGGCCTTGGCCTTGGAGCCGGGCGCCACGAAACCCGCTGCTTCTGCAGCCTCGGCACTCGTGAACCAGACCTCGGCGACCGTGCGGTCGTACCACTGCGACTCGGTCGTGTGGTACTTCATCGAACCCGTGTTGCCCTTGACGGTGAAGCCCTCGGGGGCGGCACCCTCAGCCAGCGGCTCAGCAGACTCGGGGCCGAACGGGCCCTCGACCGTGGCTACTGTCGCAGGCTTGTCCGCCTTGGCGGCCTTCTCAGTGGCGGCAGGCTTGTCGGCCTTCACCGGCTTCTCAGCCGCTACGGGCTTGTCGGCCTTCACGGGCTTGTCCGCCTTGGGAGCGTCCTGGACCACAGCGACGTCGATCTCTAGCTTGGCGACTGCGCCCTTGGTGGGGCCGGCCAGGAAGGTGCTGAGCGAGCTCTCGGTGAAGACGATGTCGTCGGCACACAGCACGTCGTACGTATTGAGCTGATCTGGGACCAGCACGTGCACGTTCTCCAGGTTGCGCAGGCTCCTCCACGACGTGGCGTCGTTACGCTCGACCACCACGAGGAGGTTCTTGCGCTCGGAAAGTCCGTCCAGAATCGCCCATGCGGCCTTGGTCGATGGGCGATCGCCCGCGACGAGGGAACTGAAGACGTGGATCCGGCCGTGGCGGGCACGGTCGGACAAGGCCCCCCGCAGCGCGGCTGCCTTCATCTTCTTCGGCGTCCGCTGCGAGTAGTCACGCGGCTTGGGTCCGTGAACGACACCACCGCCGACGAACTGAGGCGCCCGCGTCGAACCCTGACGGGCTCGGCCGGTGCCCTTCTGGGCGTGTGGCTTGCGGCCACCACCGCGCACCTCGCCGCGCGTCTTGGTGGATGCCGTGCCCTGACGAGCCGCAGCGAGCTGACCGACAACCACCTGGTGAATCAGGGGGATGTTGGTCTGCACGTCGAAGACGTCGTCCGGGAGGTCAACCGAGCCGGACTTCTTGCCGGCGGGGCTGAGAATGTCAATGGTCGGCATGGTCAGGCTCCCTTGACAGCCGTGCGCACCAGGACGATGCCGCCTCGGGGGCCGGGAACGGCACCCTTGATCAGCAACAAGCCCTTGTCAGCATCCACGGCGTAGATGGTGAGGTTCTGGGTGGTCTGGCGAACGCCGCCCATGCGACCGGCCATCTTCATGCCCTTGAACACGCGACCGGGGGTGGCGCAGGCGCCGATCGAGCCCGGCTTGCGGTGGTTCTTGTGTGAACCGTGGGAGGCACTGTCGCCGTGGAAGCCATGGCGCTTCATGACACCAGCGAATCCCTTGCCCTTGGTGGTGCCGACGACGTCGACGTCCTGTCCCGACTCGAAGGTCTCGACCGTGAGCTCCTGGCCAAGGTCGTAGGACGAGGCGTCCGACGTGCGCAGCTCCACCAGATGGCGGCGCGGTGTGACACCGGCCTTCTCGAAGTGGCCCATCCGGGGCTTGCTCACCTTGCGAGGGTCGATCGCACCGTAGGCGATCTGCACCGCGTCATAGCCGTCTGCGTCGGCGTTGCGGACCTGCGTCACGACACATGGTCCGGCTTTGATCACCGTCACGGGGACAAGGAGGTTCTCGGCGTTCCAGACTTGGGTCATCCCGAGCTTCTCGCCCAGGACACCCTTGACCGGGCGCTGAATAGCGTTAGTCATAGCGGCGTCCTTAGAGCTTGATCTCGATGTTGACATCTGCCGGAAGGTCGAGGCGCATCAACGAGTCGACCGCCTTGGGGGTCGGGTCGACGATGTCGATGAGGCGCTTGTGGGTGCGCATCTCGAACTGCTCGCGGCTGTCCTTGTATTTGTGCGGCGAACGGATGACGACGAAGACGTTCTTCTCCGTCGGCAGCGGCACGGGGCCGACGACCGTTGCACCGGCACGCGTCACCGTGTCGACTATCTTGCGCGCCGAACTGTCGATGACCTCATGGTCATACGACTTCAGTCGGATGCGGATCTTTTGTCCCGCCATCGCTCGTCTGACTCTCTCTCGTCGTACCTCTTGCTTATGGCCGGACCGTTGGATCTCCGACCCCCGCGGTCGGGTGTGTCGCACCCGGTTCGCAGTACGAGGCCCGCACCCTGCGGTGCTGGTCTCGCGGATCAATCGGAAACCCGGCAGAACCGGGGGCTTACGCTTCCATCGCCTGACGCCCGTGCGACTTCCACAGGCGAACCAAAAGGCAAGAGGCGGCGATGCAGACATTGGCCTTCATCGCGCGTCAAGCAACCGGTACATAGTGCCAGAAGCCGGGGTCCAGAACCAAATCGAGGTCATCGCTCCTGCACTTTCGCGCCGGGTATCGCGTCCCGGCTGGTAGGTCTGCCGACACCAGACCGCAAAAGACCTCCGTATCGCGGCCGGTGGCGCCCGTCTGCACGCTCGTGTCCCAGGACGTCCCCGACGACCCACGCCGCTCAGGGGGCGGCATACGGCAGACCCAGAAGACTGCGGGGCCCGAGCCAGTGGCTCGGGCCCCGCAGTCTGTCGTTCCCAGTAGGTGGTGTC
>JBDTDY010000020.1:0-2829 GCA_039922835.1 Ornithinibacter sp. | reverse complement strand
CTTATTGCGCCACAGCCACGCGCACCCCGCTTTTGTGGGGTGATGCGCGTGGCTGGAGCGCAATATGTCGAGGGTCCGGGGGTCGGAGTCTGGGGTCGGATGCTAGGGGTCGGGTCAGGGGGTCCAGCGGCGCAGCCGCAGGCTGTTCGTCACGACGAGCACGCTCGAGAGCGCCATCGCGCCGCCGGCGACCATGGGGTTGAGCAGCCCGGCCATCGCGAGCGGGATCGCGGCCACGTTGTAGCCGAACGCCCAGGCGAGGTTGACCTTGATGGTGCGCAGGGTGGCCCGAGACAGCTCGATCGCGTCGAGCACCGCCGGCAGCTCCGCGCGCAGCAGCACGATGTCCGCCGACTCGGCGGCCACGTCGGTGCCGGTGCCCATGGCGATGCCGAGGTCGGCCTGCGCCAGTGCTGCTGCGTCGTTGACACCGTCACCGACCATGGCGACGACCTTGCCCCGAGACTGCAGGTCCGCGACCATCGCGTGCTTGTCCTGCGGGCGCACGTCGGCGAAGACGCGCCCGGCTGGGATGCCGACGTCCCGCGCGACGTTGAGGGCCGCCCGGTCGTGGTCGCCGGTGAGCAGGTATGCCGTGAGGCCGGCCTTCCCGAGGCCCGCGATCCCCGCCGCCGAGCTGGGGCGCACGGTGTCGGCGACCGTGAACGACGCCTTGGCCTCGCCGTCCCAGCCCACCCAGACGGTGGTGCCGTCGACGGTGGGACGGCTGATCTCGCGGGGCACCCGCTCGAAGAGGTCCGAGCGCCCGACGATGACCTCGACGTCCTTGATCCTGGCCCGGGCACCAGCCCCGGGAAGGGAGAGGAAGTCGGTGGCCCGGGGCACCTCGATGCCCCGCGAGCGGGCCGCCGCGACGATCGCACCCGCCACGGGGTGCTCACTGCCCGCCTCGACGGCGGCCGCAGCCCGCAGCGCCTGGTCCTTGGGGAGCTTGCCCGTCGTCGACACGTCGACCAAGGTCATCTCGCCCGTCGTGACGGTGCCCGTCTTGTCCAGGATCACCGTGTCCACGCGCCGGGTGTCCTCCAGGACATCGGCGCCC
The DNA here is from genome assembly GCA_039922835.1 of Ornithinibacter sp. Taxonomy (GTDB): domain Bacteria; phylum Actinomycetota; class Actinomycetes; order Actinomycetales; family Dermatophilaceae; genus Fodinibacter. The sequence goes on along the minus strand of JBDTDY010000020.1, from coordinate 1,766 downwards.
TTGATGAGGATGCCCAGCCTGGCGCCGCGGCCGGTGCCGACCAACAGCGCCGTCGGCGTGGCCAGCCCGAGAGCACACGGGCAGGCGATGACGAGCACGGCCACCGCGACCTCGATGGCACGCGTCGGGTCCCCCGTTCCGATCCACCAGCCGAGGAAGGTCAAGGCCGCCAGGACCAGCACGATGGGCACGAACACGGCCGAGACCCGGTCGGCGAGCCGCTGCACCGGAGCCTTCGTGGTCTGGGCGCGCTCGACGAGGCGGGCGATGCCGGCCAGGGTCGTCTCCGAGCCCACCCGCGTTGCCTCGACCACGAGCCGTCCGCTGCGGTTCACGGTGCCGCCGGTGACCTCGTCACCCGGGGTCACGTCGACGGGGAGGGACTCGCCGGTGACGAGTGAGGTGTCGATCGAGCTCTCGCCCTCGCGCACCGTGCCGTCGGTCGCGACCTTCTCGCCGGGGCGCACGACGAAGCGCTCCCCGACCCCGAGCTGGTCGACCGGGATGCGCACCTCGGTGGTCGCCCTGGTGGTGGGGTCCACCCGCTCGACCGCGACGTCCTTGGCGCCCAGGCTGAGCAGGCCGCGGATCGCGTCGCGGGTGCGGTCGGTGGCGCGCGCCTCCATCCAGCGACCGACGAGGAGGAAGGTCGTGACGACCGTGGCGGTCTCGAACCAGATGTGGGCGCTCTCCCCCGCGGCTGCGGCATCCATCGACCCCATCGTGGTGGCGCGTCCCGTGAGCACCACGACGGCTGACCACAGGTAGGCGGTGAGCACGCCGATGGAGACCAGGGTGTCCATCGTGGAGGCGCCGTGGCGCGCGTTCATCGCGGCCGCGCGGTGGAAGGGCCACCCCGCCCAGAACACGACGGGCGTCGCGAGCGCGAGCTGCACCCAGGGGCTGCCGGGCACGGAGACGCCCGGCACCATGGCGAGCACGACGACGGGGACCGTGAGCACCATGGCCGCCAGGGCGCGGCGCTTGAGGTCCTCCTGGCGCGCCACGGCACGCTTCACCTGGCTGGAGGGGCCGGCGTGCTCGGAGGAGGCGGCGTGGTCGGAGGTGACGGCGTGGGCCACGCCTCCCGGGCCTGAAGAATCGACCACGAGGTCACCTCTTTCCGAGGTGCCCTGTGAAGAATCGACCAGGAGGTCACTTCTGCGCGGTGCGGGGGTCCGGTCGATGACCTCTGCCCCGTAGCCGGTCGCGCGCACGGTCGCCAGCAGGTCCTCCACGGTGACGTCACCGGCATACCGGACCGTCGCCTTCTCGGTCGCGAGGTTGACGACGGCGTCGACCCCCTCGAGCTTGCCGAGCTTCTTCTCGATGCGGGCCGAGCAGGAGGCGCAGGTCATGCCGGTGATGGCGAGGTCGACCTCGTGGGTGATCGGGTCCGTGGTCTGGGTCATCTCAGCTCCTCACCAGGCGCGCGATCGCTGCGGAGGCCTCGGCGACCTTGGCCGCGGCAGCCTCATCGGACTCACGTGCCGCGTCGACGACACAATGGGCGATGTGCTCCTCGAGCAGCCCCAGACTGACCGCCTGGAGCGCGCGGGTCGCGGCGCTCACCTGGGTCAGCACGTCGATGCAGTAGGTGTCGCTCTCCACCATCCGGGCGATGCCGCGCACCTGCCCCTCGATGCGTCGCAGTCGCTTGAGGTGGGCCTCCCTGGTGTCGGAGTACCCGGGTGCGGCAGTGGTGGTGTCTGGCTCCGTGGTCACGATGACAAGCATACCCCCTTGGGGTATTTCAACCGGATGCC
>JBDTDY010000019.1:0-2743 GCA_039922835.1 Ornithinibacter sp. | reverse complement strand
GCATGGGTGACAACTCCAAGGCGTCGATCATCACGCGCGGCCTGGCCGAGACGATGCGCCTGGGCCTGGCCGTCGGGGGTGAGGCCACGACGTTCTCGGGGCTGGCAGGTGTGGGGGACCTCATCGCCACGTGCATGTCACCGCTCTCGCGCAACCACTCCTTCGGGGTGCGCCTCGGGCAGGGAATGGCGGTCGAGGAGGTCATCGCGGTCACCAAGCAGACCGCGGAGGGGGTCAAGTCGTGCACCTCCATCCTCGACCTGGCCCGTCAGCACGACGTGGACGTGCCGATCATCGAGCAGGTCGACGCGATGATCCGGCAGGGGCGCACCGCCCAGGAGGTCGTTGCCAACCTGCTCTCGCGCCCGCGCAAGGCCGAGACGGACTGACCCACGCGACCCCGACTTCTTGCGCTCCAGCCACGCCGGGGCCCGCTGCAGCGGGCCCCGGGCGTGGCTGACGCGCAAGAAGTCGAGAGGGAGAGGGGGGGGTGGAAGGAGAGGAGGGGTGGACTGAGGGGTGCGGGGTGGGGGGTGAGAGGTGGTTGGGGTCAGGCGTGGTCGAGGGCCTGGGCGAGGTCGCGCCAGAGGTCCTCGACGTCCTCGATGCCGACCGAGAGCCGGAGCAGCTCCACCGGGACGGCCTGCGGCTTGCCCGGCTGGCGACGACGCCGTTCCAGCTGGCTCTCCACCCCGCCCAGGCTCGTGGAGTGCACCCAGATGTGGGTGGCCGCAGCCACGCGCTCGGCCCCCTCGGCGCCGCCGACGACCTCGATCGAGACCATGGCTCCCATCCCGGGGTAGCGCACGCGCCGCACCGACGGGTGGTCGGCGAGACGAGACGCGAGCTCCACGGCATTCGCGCAGGCCCGCTCCACCCGCAGGTGCAGGGTGCGCAGGCCGCGCAGCGCGAGCCACGTCTCGACCGGGCCGGCGATGGCACCGTGCAGTTGTCGGTGGCGCCGCAGCCGCTCGTGCAGGGCCCGCCCGGCATCCGAGGGAGCGGTCACCGTGGCGCCGAGGAGGAGGTCGCTGTGGCCGGAGAGGTACTTCGTCACCGAGTGCACGACGACGTCGGCGCCGAGCTCCAGGGGCCGCTGCAGCAGCGGCGTCGCGAAGGTGTTGTCGACCACGCTCAGCACCCCGTGCGCGCGGGCGGCGCCGATCAGGGCGGGCAGGTCGGCCACCTCGAGCAGCGGGTTGGTCGGGGACTCGAGCCAGAGCAGGTCGGCCCCGCCCAGCGCCCCGACCACTGACGCCGTGTCGGTCACCTCCACGAACCGCACGCTGGCGCTGCCCGCCTCGACGCGGTCGGCCAAGGTGACCATCACGCCGTTGTAGGCCGCCGACGGGGCGACGACGACCCCACCGTGGGGCAGCAGGGAGAGCGCGGCCGAGACGGCCGCCATCCCCGAGGCGAAGACGAGTGCCGAGCCGCCCTCCAGCTCTCCGAGGGCGCTCTCGAACGCCGACCAGGTCGGGTTGCCAGACCGCGCATAGTTGACGTCGCCGTCCGCGTGGTAGGTCGAGGTGAGCACCAGCGGTGCGCCGACCTGTGCCCCGGGCGCCGCCGGCTCACGCCCCAGGGTGACGATGCGCGTGGCAGCGGCCAGGCGAGCATCGCTCTCCTCGAGGGCGGCGGGGGCGGCGGACGCGGGGGCGGCTGTGCCGTCGGGAGCATCAGCGGGGGAGTCGGTCGCGCTGTGGGTCACGCTCGTCAGGGTATGCCGTCCGTGCGCCGGTGCCGCGTGCCCGTCCGGGGCTCGTCGCCGGATAGAGTCGTCCGCGATGAATGACGCAACGCCTGAGCGCAGGATCCGCATCGCCCTCGTCTTCGGCGGCCGGTCCTCGGAGCACGCGGTCTCGTGCGCGACCGCGGCCAGCGTCCTGGAGGCCCTGGACCGCGAGCGCTATGACGTCGTGACGGTGGGGATCGCCAAGGACGGCCACTGGGTCCTCGCCCCGGACGACTCCGACCGGCTGCGACTCGCTGCCGGCCACGTGCCGGAGGTCGACACCGACGCCGCGAGCGTCATCGTTCCCACGAGCGCCACCGATCACACCCTCGTCGTCCACGAGGTGGGCCGGCCGCCACGGACCCTGGGAGAGGTCGACCTCGTCTTCCCCCTGCTGCACGGGCCGTTCGGCGAGGACGGGACCATCCAGGGTCTGCTGGACCTCGCCGACGTGCGCTACGTCGGGTCGGGGGTGACGGCATCCGCGGTGATGATGGACAAGCACATGATGAAGGTGGTCCTCGCGGCCGCCGGCCTGCCCGTCGGTCCCTACGTGGTCATCACCGACAAGCAGTGGCAGCGCGACCCTGCGGCGGCGATGGATGCCGTTCACGGGCTGTCGTGGCCGGTCTTCGTCAAACCTGCTCGCGCGGGGTCGAGCATGGGCATCACGAAGGTCACCGAGCCGGACGCGCTGCGCGCTGCGATCGAGGCGGCCCGTGAGCACGACCCGAAGGTCGTCGTCGAGGCCGCGATCCTCGGCCGGGAGATCGAGTGCGGGGTGCTGGAGGGGCGGGGCACCGATGCGTCGCGTGCGAGCGTGCTGGGGGAGTGCATCGTGCTCGCGAACCACGACTTCTACGACTTCGACGCCAAGTACCTCCAGGCGGCGGACGTGCGCCTGGAGACCCCTGCCGACGTATCTGCGGAGACGTCGGCACGGATCCGGGGGATGGCTGTCGAGGCGTTCGAGGCGGCCGGCTGCGAAGGGCTGGCGCGAGTGGACTT
>JBDTDY010000018.1:0-10776 GCA_039922835.1 Ornithinibacter sp. | reverse complement strand
CCGATGCGCTGGCCGGGGTGCTCGTCGCCGCGCTGGCCGTGCCGCAGTCGCTGGGATACGCAGCCGTGGCCGGAGTGCCGGTGCAGGTGGGGCTCTACACGTTGGCGCCGGCGCTGCTCGCCTACGCCCTCTTCGGCGCCTCGCGCCTGTTGTTCGTGGGCCCGATCTCGACGGTCTCGGTGCTCTCGGGCTCGATCGTGCGGGTGCTGTCCGGTGGGGACCCTGCCCTCGCGGTGCAGCTGACGTCCGCGCTGGCGCTGGTCGCCGGGGTGGTGCTGCTCGCCGTCGGTCTGCTGCGCCTGGGGTGGGTGGCGCAGTTCCTCAGCGAGCCGATCATCACCGGTTTCGTCGCCGGCCTGGTCGTGCTCATCGTCATCGGTGAGATTCCGGGGCTGGCCGGGCTCGCGACTCCCTCCGGCAACCTCCTGGAGCGCATCGTCGCTCTCCTCGGTGGCCTGGGCGACGTGCAGTGGGAGACGCTGGCCATCGGTGCCGCCGCACTCCTCGTGCTCTTCGGGGGCCACCGGCTCGCGCACCGGGTGCCGTGGTCGCTGGTCGTGCTCGTCGCTGGCGTGCTGATCTCCTCCCGGCTCGACCTCGCCGGGCGAGGGGTGCCGGTCGTCGGTGACGTGCCGACGGGACTGCCGCTGCCGGCCCTGCCCATCGTGGACATCTCCTTGTGGAGCGGCCTGGCCACGGGTGGCCTGGCGATCGCCGCGGTCGGCATCGCCGAGGGCCTGGCCGCCGTGCGCACCTTCACCTCGAGCGGGCCGGTCGATGCCGACCGGGACAACCGGGAGTTCGTCGCGCACGGCGCGGCAGACCTCGCCTCGGGGCTGTTCGGTGGGATGGGCGTGGGTGGGTCCCTCTCCAAGACCGCTGCCAACCGCGAGGCGGGCGCCTACACGCAGGTGAGCAACGTCGCCGCGGCCGTGGTGGTGCTCGGGTTCATCCTCCTTGCTGCCGGCACGCTCGCCGACCTGCCCAAGTCGGTGCTGTCGGCGATCGTCATCCATGCCGTGTCGGGGCTGGTGCGCGTCAACGACTTCCGCCGGTATGCCGCGGTGCGGCGCAACGACTTCCTGGCCGCCGTCGTTGCCCTGTTCGGTGTGCTCGCGCTCGGCCCGGTCAACGGTCTGCTCGCCGCGGTCGGGCAGTCGCTGCTCGGGCTGGTCTACCGGTCGCTCCAGGTCGGAGTCGACGAGATGGGTCGGGTCAGCGGCGAGAAGGCCGCGTGGGGGTCGATCGGCAAGCACCCGCACCGGAAGACGTATGCCGGTGTGTTGGTGGTGCGCCCGGACGGTCCCCTGTTCTGGGCCAACGCCACCCACGTGATCGCCCGCATCCAGAAGCTCGCCTCCGAGCGCGCACCCATCGACGCCGTCGTCCTCGACCTCGAGGCCACCAACCAGATGGACACGACGACCGCGGACCGTCTCTCGGGGCTGCTCGCGCAACTGCGATCACAGGACGTGGACCTCTACCTGGTGCGATCCTTCGAGAACGTCCGCGACGTGCTCGCCAAGTCGGGCTTCATCGACGACCTCGGCCCGGACCACGTGTGGCACTCGATCGCCGCCGGGGTGAAGCAGTCGCGACTCGCCTCGAAGCGTCGCAACCGTGAGAGCAAGAAGGACGCCGACGAGCACACGTCGCCGTGAAAAGACCTCCCGAGCAGTGAGGGCGGGCGTCAGAGCGTGCCGCGGGCGAGACCGATGAGGCGGTCGAGGATGCGGCCGCCGTCGGTGCGCAGCCCGCTGTGGTGGAACTCGTCGGTCACCCAGCGCCGCATCCCGGGCAGCAGGTCGGCCGTCTCCTGCGAGAAGCCGAGGTCGACGAAGGCGTCGTTGACGTAGATCGCCGCGGCGCAGGGCACGTCCACCGATGCGAGCACCTCTGCGTCCCAGAGCCGCGGCCACTCGTGCTGCGCCAGCACCCCGGCCACCCCGGCATACGGGACGAGCTCGGGGTTGTCCTCGAAGTGCCAGGGGAAGAGGTGCTCCCCGGTGAGGAGGGTCGAGCCGCCGTCGAAGTCGACGGGCAGCATCCGCTGGGCCGACCAGTTCGTCACTCCCCCATCGGCATAGCTCGACTCGTGCACCACGGCATACAACGGGTTGCGTCCGTTGAACGGGGCGAGCGCCGCGAGGTCGTGGCCGAATGCCGGTGAGCGCGGATCACGCTCGAGGAGGTAGTGCACCTGCTCGGCGCCACCGTCCATGCCGAGGTGGTTGCCGATGCTGCGCAGCATCCGCCGCGTCACCGGGGCACCGCCGGGCAGTGTGACGGCGCCGTCATCGCACATCGCGAGCGCGCTCTCGAGGCGGGGTAGGTCGCCCGGGAACCGTTGGTGGTATTCGCGATTCAGCCTGCTGATGATCGTGAATGTCGCGCCGTAGACCTCGTCGACCGGGCGGCCGACCGGGGGCACGCCGCCGGTGAAGAACGCCTCTCGCACGCTGTCGGGGCTGGCCGTGAGGTAGTGCAGGGTGCAGAAGCCGCCGAAGGACTGCCCGAGCAGGCTCCACCGCTGCACCCCGAGGTGCTCCCGGAAGCACTCCGCGTCTCGGACGATCGCGTCGGCGCGGAAGTGCGTGAGGTATGCCGCGTCGGCCCCTGGGTCCGCTCCCGCCGCGCCGTAGGGCGTGGACCTGCCGGTGCCGCGCTGGTCGAGCATGAGGACGCGGAAGTCCTTGAGCGCGCGTGCGAGCCACGCCGGCGCGAGCGGCCGGCCCGTGGGACGTGGGGCCTCCTGACCGGGACCGCCCTGGAGGAAGACGAGGAAGGGCCGGTCCAGGCCGTCGGGCGCCGCGACCTCGCGGGCGAACACCTCGATGGTGGCGCCGTGCGGGTCGTCGTGGTCCAGGGGCAGGTCCAGCACGTGGTCGGTGAGCACGAGTCCGGGCACGTGCAGTCGATGCGTCATCCCCGCAGGCTAGCGCCGGCTCCGCAGCACGGGCGTGTCGTACGAGACATCTGATTCACTCTTCCACTACTACGAGTAGTAGTACTGTGAGGTCGTCAAGGAAAACCACAGGACGGCCCACCAAACCAGGGCCTCCGGAAGGAACGAGAACACCATGCGCAGCTCATTCGACAAGCTCATCTCCTGGACCGGCATCGTCGTCGCCGCGGTCCTCCTCGTGGCCGGCGGCCTGCTGGTGTGGGCCTCCTCGTTCGCCACCACGAACGTGCACGACCAGCTCGCCTCGCAGCAGATCACGATGCCCGTCGCCGCGGCCCTCACCACCCCGGAGATGATGGCGAACCTCACGCAGTACGACGGCCAGGAGCTCACCACCGGCGCCCAGGCCAAGGCCTATGCCGACTTCTACATCCAGGCCCACATGGACGAGCAGTCCAACGGCCGCACCTACTCCCAGGTGTCCAACGAGTTCATGGCCGCGAGCAAGGCCGACCCCACCGCCCAGGCCACGGCCGACCTCGGCCAGCTGCGTCAGTCCCTCTTCATGGGCACCACGCTGCGCGGCATGCTCCTCAACGCCTACGCCTTCGCCACCCTCGGCACCATCGCGATGTGGGCCGCCATCGCCGCCTTCATCGGCTCGGCGGTGATGTTCGTGCTCGGCGGGCTGGGCCTGCGCCACGCACACAGCGTGCAGGGCATCGACGCCCCCGCGATCGAGAAGATCCACGCGACTGCCTGACACCGCGCACCTGCCCTGAGCAGTGTCAGGGCACCGAGGCCCCGGTCGGCACCACCGACCGGGGCCTTCGCCGTGCCCGTGTCCGGGAGACGGAGCGCCACGGGTCATGATTCGATGGACACGTGGCGAACAAGGGCGGACGACGACGCAAGCAGGCACCCAACCGGTCGGCGACCAGGGGTCGCACCGAGCGCCCGCTCCAGCCCGTGCCGCCCTCGCCGGAGGACGCCGACCTCGTCGTGGCGCTGCGCTCGGTGCTCCGCTCGAGTGACCAGACGGCCGCGACGACCCTCATCTCCTCGATGATCGCCGTCACGGATGCCTTCCAGACCCAGGGAGGGCCCTTCGAGGAGCCGCTGCACGTCTCCGAGATCATCGAGTCCCTCGCGGCCGTCCCCTACGCCGAGACCACCGCGGCCCTCCACGTGATCGCCGCCCTGCTTCCCGACGAGCTGGATGCCGCGCGCGTGCGGCGGGCTCTCAGCACCCGCCGCCACCCCGTGCCCGATGCGGTGCTGGGAGTGCGCGACATCGTGGTCGAGCAGGCCGCGAAGATGGGTGACGAGCTCGCCGACGGCGACAACATCATCCTCGGCCTGTCCTGGCCCGGCATCGGCCCGGTCACCGTCGTGGTCTACGTCGACGAGGCGTTCGGCACCCGCGTCAAGGACGTGTTCCTCATCCCCCAGCACTTCGACGAGGTGTGCGCGCGCTATCGCGAGCTGCTCGCCGACGGGGGGCGGCGGCCCTCCGACCTCGCGTCGATCGACCCTGCCGACGCCCGGGCCGGCATCCGGCTGGCCATCGACCTCGGGGATGCCGACGACGCACCGCTCACGCCGGAGTCCTGGTCCGACCCCGACGAGGACCCGCTCGGGTGGCCCGGAGCCAGGCCGTTCGTGGAGATGCTGCTGCGGCGGATGCCGGGCGGCGGGGTTCCCGTCCTGACCTCGGCAAGCCTTCCCGAGATGTCGGTGAGTAACGCCGCCGCCGGCTTCCTCACGTCCACGCACTCGGCGGACGTGCCCGACCGGGAGATGGCCCTGGACTGTGCGGTCCTTCTCGCCAACGACGCCGCGCAGCACGCCGGGCACCCCCTGCGGTGGTCACCGGTGCAGGTCGAGCTGGCCCTGAGCCAACGGCTGCCGTGGGCGGTCGATGCGACGGAGGAGGACCTTGCCGCAGTCTCGCAGGTGCTGCCCCTGTTCATCCGCTACTCCCACGAGCGGCTCGGCGTGCCCGATGACGCGACCGCCGAGACCTTGGCCGCCGTCGACGAGTGGCTGCCGGCCTTCGAGGCGTTGCGCGTCGCAGATGCCGTGGTGCAGTGGCGCGAGGTGAGCCCGATGATCGAGGCGTTCGAGGCGGGCGACCACGGCCCGCTGCTGATGCACCGCCTCGCGGAGGAGGTGGGTGGGCGACAGGCGCTGGACACCCTCGATGCGGAGCCCCTCCCAGCCGAGCCGCTCGACCTCGACCGCGTGGCGGGCGACGTGCGCGACGCCGTGGCCGAGGTGTCGGCCCTCGTCGACGGGTGGCTCGACTCCTCACCCCGAGTCACCCACCTCGGCCCAGCGCTCGAGGAGTGGCGCACCGCTGCCCGGCGACTGCTCGTCGGAGCGACCGTCAAGGACCCGGGGTGGATTCGTCGGCGGGCCGCGGCGAACGGGCGCGCGTGCGGGCTGCTCTGGGCGAGCGGTGTCGCGAACAGGCTCGTCGGGCCGAGGGGTGCCGTGCTCAACAAGGACCTCGCCAGTGACTTCGGCGTCAAGGGGTCGCCGTCCACCCGGGCCGAGAGCCTGATGCGCGCGTGGAACGGCAACCGCAGGGCCACCAACGTGATGCTCGGCGACGCGGCGCTGCTCATCGCCAGCCGGCGCGCCGAGATCATCAGGATCCGCGACGCCGATCGTCGCTGATCCCCGACGAATGGAGGGGCAGGCGTCCCATTACCCGCCCTCCCCGTGGCGTCGGTCCGGCCTCGAGGCGCCCGCCCAGCTCGTGGGCGCGCTCGCGCATCCCCGCCACACCAACCCCGGCGGCCCACGTGCGCTCGACCCCGTCGCCCCCGTCGACGACCTCTGCGCACAGTAACCCCCCGGATGCCGTGATCCACACGGTCGCGCGGTCGCCGCCGCTGTGCCGGGCGGCATTCGACAGCGCTTCCATGACGATCCGGTATGCCGCCACCTACACTGCCGCTGACAGCCCACCGAGGTCGTCCTGGGCGACCACCTCCACCACGAGCGGTGTCCCCGATGGGGTGTGGAGCACCAGGGCCTGCTGGCGCAGCGCCTTGACCAGACCGAGCTCGTCCAAGGCCGGCGGCCGCATCGCGTAGGCCAGGCCCCGAATCTCCCGGATCGCGGTGGTCGTCTCCTCGCGCAGTTGCTTGAGGAGCGCCTCGGCTGTCGCCGGGTCGGGTCGCACGCTGTTCAGCGCGGCGTCCGCGGTGAAGCCGATGCCCGACAGCCGGGGCCCGAGCCCGTCGTGCAGGTCGCGCTGCAACCGCCGGCGCTCCTCCTCGATGGCGGTCACCGACAGCTCCCTCGCGGCCTGGAGGTCCGCCGCCAGTGCGGAAGACCGCGCGGTGAGCGCGAGGAGCGGAGCCACCAGCCCGAGCACGTGCCGGTCAGCCTGCGAGACCGTCGAGTCGCCGATCCGCAGACCCACCTCGAGCTCGCCGACCCGGTCCAGCCCCAGCCGCAGGGGCACGGTGTGGGTCGTGGTGCCCGGCTGACCCGACGAGGCGAGCACGACGCCGTCGACCCGTATCACGGCATACGGCAGGGTGAGCGCCTCACGAATCGCCCGCAGGGCCAGGAGCGGGTCGCCGTCGGACTGGCCGGCGACGTGGGTCGCGGCGGTGATCGGGTCCGGGCGCACCCCGAAGAGCAGCTCGTCGACCACGCCGTGCAGCGCCGTGCGCACGAAAGGCACCCCGAGAGCCACCACGCCACCGACCACCGCGAGACCGCCGATGCTCGGAGTGCGCCCGAGCAGCACCTCGAGCAGCGAGGCGAGGCCGACGAACGCCGCGAGGTAGGAGATGAGCGCCACCGCGACCACCACCAGCTGCACGACGACGACCCGCACGTCGAGGATCTCCGGCCGCGCGGCACCCACCACCATCGCGGGCCCGATCAGCGAGAACATCAGCACGAGCACCAGCGCCCCGCCGACGTTGGGCATCACGAAGGTGACCAGGATCCCGACCAGGACGGCTGCCGACCCCACGACCGCCACCCACGTCAGGGCCCGGCGGCCGACCGCGTCGAGGCGCTCGATCTTCCACCACGTGTGCAGCACCAGCACCGAGGCGATGGTCACCCCCGTCGCCTGCAGCACGGCATCCTGGCGGGGTTGCACGCTGGCCAGCACTCCCGACCCGACCACGGTCACCACTGCGACGAGGTCGACCGGATGCCGCCACTGAAGTCGTGGGTAGGCCGTCACCGAGAGCGGGATGGCCAGCCCCCACGCCGACACGAGCAGCCATCGAGCCGTGTCGTCCCCCACGGTCGCAGAAGCGAGCGCGGCCCCCAGCGTGAGCAGGCCGCCGACGATGAGCGCCGGCGCCGCGACCCGCGGCCCGGGAAGGTGTCCCACCACCGCGAGACCCACACCGCTCGCCGCCCACACCAGCCCCAGCACCGCCAGCCCGAGGACGATGGGGGTGTCCATCACCGCGACTGCCGCGGTGCCGGGCCAGCCCCCTGGCCGAGGCCCTGCTCGCGAGCGCGGATCATCGCCGAGGCCCGATCGGCGACCTCGAGCTTGGCGAAGATGCTCGTGAGGTGGTTGCTCACCGTCTTCGGCGACACGAAGAGCTCGGTGGCGATCGCCGCGGTGCGCCGCCCGGACGCCAGCAGGTCGAGCACCTCCCCCTCGCGAACTGTCAGCTCGGGGAAGGGCACCGGCTCCGAGCTCTGCACGGGGCCGGTTGAGAAGTAGGCCAGCACCCGGGCCGCGACCCCGGGGCCGAAGACGAGCTGGCCGGCCACGACCCCACGCACGGCACCCACGATCTCGTCCTGGCTCGCGCCCTTGAGGAGGTAGCCGCGCGCACCGGCCTGCATCGCCGTGAAGACTGTGGCGTCGTCGTCGTGCATGGTCAGCACGAGCACCGCGGTGTCGGGCACGCTGGCACGGATCCGGCGGGTCGCCTCGATGCCGTCACCCCCCGGCATCCGCACGTCCATCAGCACCACGTCGGGCCGAAGCAGCTGGGCCTCCCGCACCGCCGACTCACCGTCCTCGGCCTCGCCGACGACCTCGAGCCCGTCGAGGGTGCCGATGAGGGCGCGCAGGCCTCCGCGGACGACGGGGTGGTCGTCCACGACGAGGATGCGCAGCACCGCCACCTGCCCATCATGGCGCCACGGCGGCCGCCCGCACCCGGGAACTTCTTCCCCCACCGACTGTCGACTCGGGAACGAGCTGGGGAAGGTCGTCCCTGTCCCGCTCGCCCTGGCGACCCCACCGTGGTGGGTGTCACCTCGAGCGGGCACCTGCCCCTCGACCAATCGGAGCCAAGGAGTCACCATGTCAACCATGACCACCACGCCGCCCGCCACCTCGGTGTCGCGGCGACAGAAGATCGGCCTCGGGCTGGCCGGCCTGCTCAGCCTGGGCAGCATCCCGAGCGTGCTCAGCCCGACTCCGGCCGGTGAGGTGGGCCCTCCTCTGGTCGTCCTGTGGGCCGGCACCGTGCTCGGCGTCATCGGCATCGTCGCCGTGGTCATTGCGTGGCGCACCGGGAGCCGCGGCGCCCTGCGGGTGCTGGCGGGTGCGCTGATCATCAGCGCCCTCACCGCGCTACCGGCGTTCTTCGTCGACATCCCCGTGGGCATCAAGACCCTGGCCGCTGCGTCCGTGCTGCTCACCGTGGCGGCGGTGGTGCTGATGTTCTCCTCGTCGCGGCACCCCGCGGCCGTGACGGACTGAGGCTGTGACGACATGGTTGCGATCATCACGCTGCTGCTCTGTGTGCCACTCGGCTGGTTCGTCAGGTCGCGGCTCGCTGCCAACACCACGTATGCCGTGGCCTACCTCTGGGCGTTCGTCTTCCAGACGCTGTATCTGACTCTCGACGGCTCGGCCTTCAGCGCCGGCGAGTTCCCCCTTTCCTACGGACTGGTGACGGCAGGGATCTTCGCCGGGGGCTTCGGCCTCATCGCCGCGGCGCACGAGGCCCGCCGTCGGCGATCTGTGTCGCTCAGCGGTCGCCGCGAAGGATCGGCGGTGCGAGTGTGACCCCGGGGTCGCCCCGGAACACCCGGGCCGGCCGGCCGCGACCTCCCTCGCGGATGTCACCGGTCGGGGTGAGGAAGCCCTCGACCCCGGTGACCTTGCGCTGGAAGTTCGCCCGGTCGAGCCGCACCCCCCAGACCGCCTCGTAGACGGCGTGCAGGTCGGCGACGGTGAAGGTCTCCCCGCAGAGGGCGGCGGCGTAGCCGGTGTATTCGAGCTTGGCCCGCGCCCTCTCGACACCGTCTCGCAGGATCGTGCGATGGTCGAAGGCGAGCCGGGCGCGTGACCTGAGCGCCTCCTCGACGGGCACCCACCGTGCGGCTGCGGCATCCGAGCCCGCTCTCGGCTCCCGCACCGCTGCCCCGAGTGCCAGCCAGGCGACGGAGACCACCCGTGAGCGCGGGTCGCGGCCCGGAGCCCCGTAGGTCGCGAGCTGCTCGAGGATGACGTCACGTCGGCCGATGCCGGCTTCTTCAGACAGCTCGCGGTAGGCGGCCGCCTCGAGGCCCTCGTCGATCTGCACGAAACCACCCGGCAGGGCGAGCCGACCGGCATACGGCTCACCGCCTCGTGTGACGAGGAGCACGCAGAGCGCGCCACTCCTGACGGAGAGCACCACCAGGTCGCAGGTGACGAAGAACGGGGGGTAGTCGCTCGTGTGGGCCACCGAGCCATCATAGGGTCAGGGTGACAATTTCTCGATGGTAGATTGCGGTCGTTCCCACAAGAAAATGCCGCAGCGCGCCTGATTGAGCCGTCACGACATCCCCCACCACCGAAGGGATCGCGACATGGCCATCATTTCGTGCATCAAGTGCAACAGTGACAACGACATCCACCTCGAGGGGACCGCGTCCGACGGGTCGAAGGTGCTGCGCTGTGGCGACTGCGGGCACACGTGGAACCCCAGCAAGGTCGTGCGGGCGCCGGGCTCGTCGCGCACGCCGCTCGAGATGGCCGAGGGCCGCTTCGCGACCGCCACGATGGTCGCTTCCGATCGACGGACCCGGGTGGCGCGCCGCAAGGCCACGTTCCTCAAGGAGGGTGTCGAGCCCGACCCCGAGGTGACGGAGCACTTTGCGCGTTATCAGGAGGTCTTCTCCCCCGCCGGCCTCGCGGCCTGCGCACCGCAGGACCTGCGTGACTTCGCGACGAGCCGGGTGGGGGGCGACACGGGGTCGACCGCGGTCTTCACCCGCGCCTGGAAGCAGCTGGGCGAGGAGGAGGCGGCCGAGCGCACCCGCGCGTCGATCGACCACCTGCTGCACGGGCCGTCGTCGATCCCGATGGAGGACCGCCTCACCGGGCTCATCGACGATGAGGACGGCACCGGGATGCCGGGCTTCAAGGAGGCCCAGCTGACCAAGGTGCTGTGTGTGGTGGAGCCCGCGCGGTTCCTGCCGATCCTCACCTACGCCGCTGCTGGCGGGAAGCGCGATGTCGTGCTCGACGTGTTCGGGCTGCACCTGCCCAAGGTGGCCGACCAGACCTCGATGACGAGCGGCCGGCTGGCCGTGTGGTCCAACGACCTGCTGCTCGAGCTCGCGGGCGAGGGGTTCGTCGACACCCAGCACGCGGCAGCCTTTCTCACCGCCCCCTCCCGTGGGGGAGCCAGAAACCGCTGACGTCAGGCGGAGCGCTCGAGTGCGGCGAGGTGGTCGCCGCTGAAGACCTCAGCCAGCAGGGCTTCGTCAGCGCCGTCGTCAGGTGAGTGGTCGTCCAGTTCGCGCTCGGCCCAGTGCCACTCGTCCCCGTCTCCACCAGCGATGGCGAGGAGGAGGGTGCGGAGCCGCTGAGGTGTCAGGGGTGGTGGGTCGTTGGCCGAGCGTTCTGCCCGTTGTCGTTCCAGGTGTCG